>JABDJR010000648.1 GCA_013003415.1 Candidatus Eiseniibacteriota bacterium
GAGCAGCTCCGGCAACCGCCAATCTCAGCTCTGGGATGAGGAGGCGTTTTGACCGCCTCGCGTCCCACGCTTATTGCGCTGCTGGGTTTGGCCCTCCTCCTCTACGCCCTAGGCCTCTGGTCCCAGATTACCCGCCCACCAGGCGAGAGCGATCTTGTACTCCTCGAAGATAAGTATCCCGTTCAACTGGACACCATTAGCTTTGATCAGGAAGAAACTCTCCGCCGATTCCTTGAGCAGCAGCAACCCGGCGATCTCGTGACGTTGACCGATGCCTCGGGTAAGGAACATTCCCTGGTCCTCAGTTCTTCCATTTCCATGGGACATCGCTGGCTACTCATCTTGAGCGGCCTGCTCTTCTGGGGGGTCAGCGCTTACTTTTTCGCAGACCGCATCCACCAAAGAGACAGTCGATACTTCTTTTGGTGTTGCCTTCTCTACGGCCTCGCCATTTCGACCGGAGGCATGTTCTATCCGCGCTCCCCAGAGTGGCTGGATCGTTTTCTTGGGATCGTGTGGGTCTGCACCTCCGCTTCCCTCCCCGTCTTGTTCTTACACCTCACCCAAAACTTCCCGCGGGAGTCGCGACCACGACCCGCCATGAAACTCCTTTTCCCGGCCCTGTGGGTCATCGCCGGTCTCGTGGCGCTCTTTCGCTACGTGACCTGGGAAGGGTTTGTCGGCAAGCTCACAAGCCAGAGCTTTGCCCGCGCTCAGTTTGCCTCGGATGTGGGAGACGGAGTTCTGGTTGCGGAAGTTGTGGCTGCCTTTGGGATCCTGCTCCTCAAGAACCGCACCTTGGAAACTGCTCAACAGCGAAGCCAAGTTTACTGGCTCATGTTCGGCATGTTCCTGGGGTTACTTCCCTACGTCTTTCTACGGTTGATGCCGGGGCTCTTTGGACTGTCCCCACTCGTGCAACATCCCATCGTAGATCGTCTCTTTGAACTCGCAATCCCGGTCATCTTTGTGATCTCGGTTTTGAAATACCATTTGTTCGACATCGATCTCATCCTGCGGCGCAGTCTGCTCTATGTGACCCTAGCCCTCCTCCTGGTCGGGGCGGCGGTGGCGGCTGTCGCCACCTGGCAACAGGATCGCAACCCGCTTTGGATTCTGGGGATCGGAGCCGGGGCCGGACTTTTGTTCTGGCCGCTTCGCCGCTGGATTGGACACGCTCTGGATCATGCCATTTTTCAAGTCGCCGCACCCACGGAAGAGGTTCTGAACCGCTTTCGCGAAAGCTTGGAGTACGCCCCCGATCGAGAGACGATTCTTGAGCGCTTGGAATCTTTCCTTCAATCGCAACTCGGACTCCATGAGGTGGAAGCGACTTTGACGGACATGGCCACCACCAAAGATCGGAAACTACCGGATGATGAGACCGCGCACACGCATCCCCTAAGAATCAAGGGCGTTGATGGCGGCCTTATCCGGCTTGGCGCCAAAGAAAGCGGCTGGGGTTTTTTGGACAGTGATCTGGAACTCGTGTCCCAAACCGCAACCGTAGCCCAAGATGCCATCGAGAAGATGCAGCTTCGGGAAGCCGTGTTTCGAGAGGCCCAGGCCAAGGAGCAACTGAAAGAGTTGAATCGACTCAAAAACGATTTCCTTGCTCAGGTGGCCCACGATCTGAGAACCCCTCTTTCCTCCATAACCTGGACAACACAGAATCTGTTGGAGGGCGTGTACGGCGAGATGACCGAGAAGCAGCGCGCGAAGCTGGGGTCACTCGATTCAGCAAGCCATTATCTCAACCGGCTAATCAACAACCTCTTGGATATTGCCAAGCTCGACAAGCGAGAGCCCTCGCCCAAACTTGCGTCCGTTTCTATTGCGGCGGTCATGGAGAGCGCGCTCCAGATTTGCTCCCCCCTTCTTGAGGCAAAGAAACTCTCCATCGAAAACCACCTTACCGATGACAAGGTTCATGGGGATGAGGAGAGATTATCCAAAGTGCTGCTCAACCTTCTCGACAACGCGATCAAGTATTCCCCACCCGGGGGAACACTTTTCCTCTCTTCAACGACGGATGGAAACACCCTGACAACCGCCATCGGAGACTCGGGGCCTGGAATCCCCGATGACCCGGAAACCCTGTTTCAGCGGTTTCGA
>JABDJR010000652.1 GCA_013003415.1 Candidatus Eiseniibacteriota bacterium
ACAATGTACCAGCGATCTGGGTCTTCCCCCTCGGCCTCTACGCCTTCGCGGAAGAAGAACCACTGCACGTCACCGTCGACACGCAGCGTGGTCTCGCCGCCATCAAGATCGACATCGAGAAAGGTATCGAACACAATGGTGCGGGTCGCTTCCACCTCAGTCGTTGCCGTCAGCTGACCCGGCTCGGGTTGTCCCCAAGTTAGATCGGAGCGAATGGCCGTAACTTGCGAAGAGTCAAAGATACGAGCCACACCGGTGGAGTCGTCGTCTTTGTTCCAGAAGCCTTCGGGGATACCGTCGGCATCATCTTCCTGGAACACAAAGACAAACTCGTTGGCCATGAGCTTTGTGTACTCTCGAATCTCTCGACGGATCCAAGCGGTTTCAAGATCCTGCAACAGACTATCGGGCTCAGAAAGATCCTCTGAGTATGTCGACGTATCCTGTTTGGGCGGATCAGTTTTTGGTTTAAAGCAAGAAGTAAGGCCCACAAGGACCGAGCCCATTAACATGAGCAGGACAAGTTTTTTCATCGAACGAACGACCTCCAACGGACGGGCCGACGGCAAGTGGCTTACCGGACCCTAAAACGGTTTAATCAATACTAGCACTTCTGCGTGGACGGAATACACCCTGGGCATTTTCAGCAATGAGACGTCCAAAGGACAGATTGGGGGATTCATCGTTGAAATCAACCCAGGTCACAAGCTCGAAATCACCGAAATCGTTCGTCTTTAGGGTCAGGTCGGCTAGACCCGAAAAGACCTCGATAACCTCGGCACTATCCGGAGAAACGACGGTCAAAAAGAAGAGCTCATAGGGTATATCGTCATAAAAAACTTGGTCGCCAGTATCTTCTGGAGGTACCTCCCCAAATTGGAAGAAGAGTGAGTCGGACTCCCCTAGGCTGGTTGCTTCTAACCGATAGGCTTCAACAAAGTCGTCTTTGCCCACCGATCCCACGTTGATTTCTGAGGAATCGACCACGTCAAAGGTCATCCGAAAGTCATCGGATAGGGTCTCTTCCAGCTGAGTCAGACCCTCAAGATCGCATCGGACCGAGGCCTCAAAATTGAACAAAATATTGGCAAACTGAGACGCCGAGCGGGACTCCAAACAATCGCTGGGCTCCGGCGGGGTGACGGGAGTGCGGGTATCAAAAAACCCACAGCTCACCAGGGACAACCCAAGCACCAAGCCAATCAGAACTAGTTTTAAGCTGCGTGAACGATTCTGGGCCATCACTAAAAGTCCTTACTAAGGCTAGACGTCAGCGTGAAGTAGGAATCGGTATCCTTGTTGCGAACGTAGCTACCATTGGCCTGGATACTCACCCCAGCTCCCAGTGTCTTTTGAACATCGAATCCCTGCCGGAGTTCCAAGGTCCGTGAGGTGCGGCTGGTTCCATCGGCAAGCTGCTGGTTGTCATTTCGACTGAACCGCTCCTGCGCGTTGATCGTCAGCCACTCAAACATACGGTACTCAATTGCCGTGGTGAGGTTCTGCCGGTAGGCGCGGTTACTTTTGGAAAAGGCCCCGGTTACGTTGTTGAAAGGCCCCGTGTCCGTCAGGGTGAATAAGTGGTCTAAAGACAGTGTGATCTTCGAAGTAATCTTAGAACTGATTTCCGTGGTAATGCGTTGGTTGAGATCGAGATCGTCTTTACCGGTGTTGAAGTCGAACCGGGCATACACAGCCTGGATCGCATATTTCTGATTGATGCTGGTACTGGGAGTCATGAAGTAACGGAATCCGATATTGACCGTGTGTTGCTCTTGGTCGTTGGTTTCGGACGCCCGGATGGTATTCACCTCAACAATGCGCTTGTTGTCGTTGATGTACGACAAATTCACCAACCACTTCACGTTGGGCTTATAGTCGAGGCCTAAATCAATCTTAGTCTTTAGCTCATCTTTATCCTGGCGAGCACTCGGCGCCCCCTCAAAAAACTGCTGCCGCAAACGCACTTCAAAGTTCATCCGCGCATCAAACTTCGCGTTCAGCGACCTCTGGAGCTTCCCCTCTAGGAGCTTAAACACCGTCTCGTTCGCCAAACTGGTTTGCGGATTACTAAAATCTCGTTTGCGCGAAAGCGTGAGATCGACTCCCGTTTTCATCACCGTGGTCTTGAGCTTCCCCTCCCAGTTCGACCCATCCCGTTCGTTGCCTCGTTTGGTATTCACGCGGAAGTCACTGCTGTCGTCGTAACGCGACATGGCCCACGTCAAATCCACCCCTTTGATGCCGGTGAAGGTGGCGTTGAAATTCAGGTTGTCTTTCTTGGTGACCTGACGCTCAAACCCACCGTTTCCAATCAGCGAGAAACCTTCTTCTTCGAAGTCGGACTCGGTATAGGCCAGCTTGGTGGTGAGCCAAGCTGCGGGATCGTAGGTGACATCGGCGTTGAAGGCATTGCGTTTACGCGTGGTGTCCTCACTACGGACCGTGTCCACCTCGGTGCTTTCAAAGCGAGAGTCTTTCTTGGCCCGCTCGTCGTTGTAGCCCATGTTGACTTTGATGTTGTCGGTCGCATTCCAGAACAACTTGTAGTCGCCAATACCTCGAAAGCCCGAATCGGCCGTTTCTTCCGTCTCCTCGCGGTTTAACTCGCGACTATCCAAGCTTTCGTACCCGGCCTCCAGGTTGATGGTGTGGCGCATACCAAACCAGCGGCGAATGCTTGTCGTCGATAGGTTTAAATCCCCGGTTGTCTTCTCGACTTCCCGAGTCGACTGATCGGAAAAGGTTCGATTGACCTGAAAATCGAGGGTTAAAGGAAGAGCGCGATACTTCTTCCACCCGATCTCACCGCTGGTCTTGCCGATGCGGTTCTGACTGTCACGACCGTTGTCCGAACTAATATCGAAATTGGTTCGGCTGTTGAAAGCCCAGTGACCAAACTCGGATCCAAACTCCAAATTCTGCTTCCAGTCTGTAGTTTGACGTTTGATGCCATAGCTCGTGCTGTATTTGGGTGAGACCACATCCACAATAGACTCCACCCCGGTGGAGTCATTCTTCGTGGCTCCTGGGGGTTGAGCCACACCCCATTCAGGCAAAGACAGCGACAACAAAAAAACGCCGAGCAAACCCAGAACAGCTGGAGAGACGAATCGCCGAGAGCGCAAGACTTCTAGGCCTCCCCATCCGACGGTTGGTCGCTGTTGGTTTTCATGCGAACAACCAAATCGTTGGCTAGCTCACAAAACTGTTCTAGGGATAAACGCTCACCTCGGATGCGTTCATCGAGGCCAATGGCGCTAATGGAATCGGCCACTATGGCCCGTGGGACTTTTAGGGCGCCGCTCAAAGAGTTGGCCAGCGTCTTTCTCCGCTCGCCAAAGGCACCGCGAATAACACGGAAGAAGAACCGTTCGTCGGTGGGCTCGACAAGCGGTTTGTCCCTGAAGCGCAAGACAACCAGACTGGATTGCACTTTGGGTATGGGGCGGAAACAGGATGGAGGTACATCTAATAGTCGTTCGGCTTCACATCGGTAGTTGAGAGCTAGGGTGAGAGAGCCGGCTTCGCGTTCACCGGGTTCAGCGGTGAGGCGAAGGGCCACTTCTTTTTGCATCAGGATCACGGCTCGAGAGACGCGATCGTGGTGTTTGATTAGCCAAAGAATGAGGTCCGAGGTGATGTGGTAAGGCAGGTTCCCCACCACGAGGACTTTTCCTTCGGGGACCAGGTCCCCAACCTCGGTTTTGAGTATGTCCCCTTCGTGTAGGAAAATGTTCGGCGTGTCTTCAAAATCCACCCGCAAACGGGCCAAAAGTTCCCGATCCACCTCCACCGCGTGGACCGCTTCAGCCCTTTTCACCAGGTGTTGGGTCAGCGCTCCCGTGCCCGGCCCAAT
>JABDJR010000655.1 GCA_013003415.1 Candidatus Eiseniibacteriota bacterium
GTGTAGGGCTTGCCGTTAAGGTCGGCTGATCCCTCGGACGCGCAGGCGTGAACGAAAGCTTGAGCTTGAAACGAGTTGCTAACGAGCCTTCGCACATCAACCACCGAATAGAGAGAGGCGTCCGGACTTGAAACAATGACTCCGGGTAGCTCCTCGTGCATGCTTTGAGTGAAAGACTGCATCATGCCCGCGTAGTACCCCCGTTGTTTCTCATACCATGCGCGCAAGTCCGCGTGGTTTTCGTGGGCGAGAGCTCCAAAGATGTGTTGGCCTAGAGCGTTGGGGCACAGGTTGGCAGTGTATTCGGCCACGCTGCGTTGGTGAAACTCAGGGTGATCGGTCACGATGCCGCCAATGCGAAGCCCGCAGGCGTTCCAAACTTTGGATGCGGTCTCAATGGAAATTCGACGTCCCGAGATTCCCGGGACCTGTTCTTCGGTGATGCACCAAACGCTAGAGGGCGATGAACCGGTGTAGTGCAGTTCGCGATAAGCTTCGTCGCTAATCATCCAAACATCATGCTCGACGCAAAGCTTTGCCAGATCGATCAAAACATCTTGCGGGTAGAAATGACCGGTGGGGTTGTCATAGGGAATGACAACAATGGCCCCCGGTTTGTGAGTGGCCATGGCCTGCCGGATGGCCTCTAAGGAAGGTAGAGAAAAGGTGCCCTCTTCGCTGAGAGTGCGTTGGATAGAAACCGTTTTTCTTCCGAGGCGCTTGGCGAAGGCGGTGTAGTTTGTGTAGGCCGCATCGACGAGAAGTAGAGGGCGTTCACTCGATCCCGCGGGACCGCAGGTCCCTATCAGGCACAGCTCCATGGCCTGGCTTCCGCCATCGGTGATTTGGCAATACAGCCCACCTGTGTCGAATCCTGAAGAAGCAATAATGTTGAGAAAGGCGGATCGAGCCTCGTCGGTCCCGACCGCCTGGGTGTACTTCACAATGCCGTCGCCAAAGGGTTTCCCAGGTTGGCCCAGATTTCGGAGTCTTTCTGCCATGGCTGGGTGCATGGGAAGAGAAACATTGCCAATGGCGACGTTGATCACCTCAGGCGGGTTTTGGCGTTTGGCAAACTCGATTTGGGCGGCCCGAATGGCCGAGGGTTCACATTGACTGAAGTGGGCGGAGAGTGTTCCTGGCATGGGTTCCTTCCTAAGGCTCATTAATCTGGCAAAAGTCTAACCCAAATCGTCTCAAACGCGCATAAAACGAGGCCGGAGGGTTTTCTGTGGCTCGTTGGAGCCTGAAGAGTCTCTATTAACAATCCTGCGGAAACCGTGTAGGATTCCTCTTCGCTTTTCCTGAGAGGGGTTTGCGAGGACTACAATAGATACATGGAGAGGTGCGAGAGTGGTTGAATCGGGCGGTCTCGAAAACCGTTGTGCCTTCGGGTACCGTGGGTTCGAATCCCACCCTCTCCGCCATGCCGGCTTGGCATGGGACATTTGTTGTCACGCCCCTGTTTTCAGCTTAGAATAATGGCCCGAAAAGTTACCTAGAAATGCGGAGAGGTGTCCGAGTTGGCTTAAGGAGCACGGTTGGAAACCGTGTGTGCGTTAACGCGTACCGTGGGTTCGAATCCCACTCTCTCCGCCATCTAGGTTATGCAGTTAGGTTATGCCTTGTAGGTTCTGCAGGGAGTGTTTGGCCTCAAGGGCTGCATTGACCCGTGAAAAAGGGTTGCATTGACCTGTGAACCCTCAGGCTAGCGAAGCCTAGGGCAACACCTTTTAGAGCTCTTTGTCTTCCCGGTTCGGCACCGCAAACCAGAAGGTCGAGCCTCTTCCTTCTTCGGAATCCACCCAGACCGATCCCCCGTGTGTCTCCGCAATCTTTTTGACAATGGCAAGCCCCATTCCTGTTCCCGAATACTGCCGGGAGGCGTGCACTCGTTTGAACGCTTGGAACACTTTGCCCTGAAGGTCGGAGGGGATTCCGATGCCGTTGTCACGCACGAAAAAAGCGTGCTGTGAGCCCTGCTTTTCAACCCCAATTTCGAGATGGGGGGGAGCTTCTCGGTTCCGATACTTAAGCGCATTGTCGGTCAGGTTTTGGAACACTTGAGAAATGTGGACCGGGTCGGCTTGGATCTCTGGCAGGGGATGGAGCTTCACGGTGGCTTGGGCAGCGTTAAGCGCCTCTCGCTGTGTTTCCAGCACTTCTTCGACGACTCGTTGGACACGGACGGTTTTCAGTTTTCTAGGGACGTGCCCGGCTTCGGCGTAGATGAGCAAATCCCTAATAAGGTGATGCATGGTAGCGCTGCTGGTTTGGATGTGGCTCAGGGCTTCTTCAGCCGTTTGGGTTGAGGGGAGCTCAACCAATTGCCTCTTTAGCACGTCTGCGAAGTAGTCGATGTGTCGGAGTGGGGCCTGGAGGTCGTGGGAAGCCATCGAGGCAAACTCTTCGAGTTCAAAAGCCTTCTTTTCGAGTTCGGCCTCGGCCGCTTTTACGAGAGAAAGGTCTTGAACCGCGCCAGAAAGGAAAAGGATCCCGCTCTTGGCGTCTTGAAACCATTTCCCCGTGCTCTTAATCCAAACATAGTTTCCCTGGGGGCCCTTTAGGCGGGAAACGCATTCGAACCCGTCCCCATGGGTGCCGTGCTTCGCGAACTCTTCTTCAAAACAACTTTTGTCTTCTGGGTGCAGATGCCGCTCCCAAAATTCTTTGGCGTTGTAAACAGAGCCCTCTCCCTCGCAGCCATAGCCCAGAAGTTGACCAAAAGCGGCATCAACCCAGATTTCCTGGGTCTTTGTGTTGAACTCCCACAGGCCCTGATAGGCCGAGGCGAATGCTCGATTGAGAGTTGCTTCCATGCGATGAAAAGTATCCGGCGGTAGATACAGTTTGACACCATCCCGATTCAGGTCGTTGGTGGAGCAATAGATTTTTTCGATTCGTATTATTTGGCGAGTGTGGGACGCATAGGCTCGCCGAGCGCGGAG
>JABDJR010000662.1 GCA_013003415.1 Candidatus Eiseniibacteriota bacterium
CCGTAGGGACGCTCGTCTCTCTGGATAAAAGAAAGCCACTCACTTAACCGAACGTCGGAAATGTCCGCGTTCAAGTTCCACTTCGTTGCGTCGGGATCGAGGTCGGGACCGAAGACCTCAGCTTCTAAAACCGTATATAAAGGAGCCGGCATCTCAACCTCGCCGGTCACTCCAATCACCCCTCCCCCGCGGGTGGCGGTAATGCGCTCCACCTGGACCGTAGACCCCCTGACCCTGAAAGACGCTTCCAAGGAATCGAGGCCTGTCTTGTCCGTCTTGAGTGGCCCCAGGCGAACATTGGCTTCGCCGTCGAGGATTGGGATAAAGCCCTCGAGGTTTAGCTCGCCACTCACTTGAGTGAAGGTGATGGGAAGCTCAATGTCCGGGCCCAGAACCGATTGGGGATTCAGGTCTTCCATGGAGAGAGAGCAGCGCACGTATTTCGATTCCGGCTCAAAAGCTCCTCCCACGGACAACTTCCCTTTCGGCGTTTCAAGCTCAAGCCCGGGACTGGTGAATCGCTTGCCGTCAAACTCCAGCCTGGCCGGTCGCACGAGAACAAACTCTCGATCCCCGAGATTAGCCTTCGCGGTGGTGGCCTCGATCAAGAGATTGGGTTCCCACGTCATCTCGCCGGTGACTACCAGCGTGGTGTCTCCCTGGCTTAGGGCCAAGTTATCCATGAGTAGGCGATCCGATTTCAGGAGCAACTTTCCTTGGGCTTGATTGACACGCTGGCCGGCCATGAGGAAGGGAGCTTTGGTTTCAAAGTCCATTTCGAAGTTACGTTCACCCGTAATAGGCCCCGCCGCTTTCATCAGTCGTAATTCAGGAATCTCAAGGTTGGCCACGTTCAAGTTCCAAAGCGTGCCCTGAGCCTCCATACGCAAGGCCTTCGCGGGCCCCTTGAGCGTGGCGGCCACGACACCGTCCCCGCGCAGCTCTTCCAAATTAAGGAGTTCTCGGAGGGGTCTGAGATTCCCCAAGTAGTTCAGCCTCAGATTCGTTCGAGTCTCGCCATATCGACCCCTTCCATTGAAACGTGCGTCGGAAAGCTCTACCAACACGCTATCGATTTGCCACCCGGTCGCGGCCCCGCCCTGCAAGTTTAAGAAAGCAGAGCGGTAAGGAATCTCATAGATTCGTCCGGCTTCAAGGCGGGCCACCGCGTAGAGGTATTCGTTCATGCGGGATCGATCCGGCACGCGAAGATTGACCTCGCCCGTAAAGGATCCGGGGATCTGGAAATTCTCAGGCAGGAATTCAAAATCTCGCGGATCAAACCCCTCAAGATCCACCGAGAGATTCAAACTGTTGTCGTCGCGCGGAAGGGAGATGGTACCGCCGCGCACGGTGGCCCCTTGAGCCTTGGCCTGAAGCGCGGTGATTTGAAAGCTTGTGTCCGTGAGTCTCGCCTCGGCCTCCGTCACATCGATGGGGACACCTTCCCAAAGAAACGCACCGCTAGCGGTGAATGCGACACCCGCCTCCGAAAAACGAAGATCAATCTCGCCACGTTCAACGTGACCTGGATCCAGGTGAGGCAGGTTGTACAGTCCCCCGACCTGCGCCAAGGGCAGGTTCACCGCATCGATTTGCAGAGTGCCTGGGCGATCTTCAGCTGGGGTCGGGATCCCATCTATTTGAACTCGAGCTTCGTTCCATACTCCATCAAAGTCCTTCATCACAATTCCGGGATTGATGGTGAGCGCGCCCTGGTTAAAAGCAATTGTCCCCAGCGAGTCGTTGAAGGTTTCGGCACGAAACCGCCGAAAGTCGAGATGGATTTGGGATCCTCGGACCAAGAATGTCATCTCCGCATCGACGCCATCAAACTTGGTGGGCATTCCGGGAATATCCAATTCAACCGCACCGTCTCTAATCTCTAAAGCGTCTAGGTCCAGAGCAAAACTTGACGGTTGGTTGCTCTCTGACGTCCCTTGAAGTGCGGGAAGGCTATAGCCTCCATCGGGACTTTCCTTTAACCGAAACTCCAGCCCCTGTCCCACAACCTTCTGTATTTGATAGCGCCCATTCACGATGGCCCAGAGGTCGTACTCGAGTTTTAGGGTGTCCGCGGCCACAAAAGGAACCCAGTCTTCGCCAACCTTTTGCTCAAAGAGGGCGTTGTCAATTCGCAGATCGCGCATTGGAAACCCGCTTACGCTACCCAGGGAAATCCGCGTTTGTTGATTATCGAAAACCCGACGGTTCAGATACTCAGAAGCTTTTTCCGCGATCAGATCCCCTTGGGTTATCCACAGGCCGATCGCGCCGAAGACAATCACCGCACTCAGAATCACGATCGTGAGCACGATACCTCGCGTCCATAGGAGTGGAAGGTGCCACTTGGGCCTAGAAGGTGTGGCCGAGGCTGACATGCCAGGTATCCTTCTTTGCTTCCATGAGCAGTTCGGGGACGTTCCACTTGCGCGCGTAATCAACGCGAACCGGTCCCACCGGGGTGGCAACGCGGAGCCCCGCGCCAAAGGAATAGCGCAGATCGCTGGGACTGACGTCGGAGGAGTTCGATCGGGGAATCAATCCTCTTAGTGCCAACTCGCTGTCATCTTGCCAGACGTTCCCCGCGTCCAAAAAGCCCACCAAGGACAGGCGGGAGAACAGAGCCACCCGCGTCTCTAGGTTTCCAAGTAGAGAGACAATGCCTCCTTCTTCTGTTTCTTCTTCGCCGACACTCGTACGCCGGCCATCCAGTTCGTTTTGGTCGAAGCCTCGGACCGTGTTCGCGCCTCCCAGAAGATAGCGATCTTCAATAGGGACCAGCTGCACTTCACTCTCAACCGGGTCACCGGTAAAGGTCGTCTTCGCATTGGTGGCGTCGATACTTCCAACTTGTAGCCGCCATGCCAAGACCGCACGACCGGGAACCATGGGAACAAATTTAGTCAGGGTTCCGGTCGCTTTTCGAAAGCCATTGTTGCCCCCGAGGGCGCCCCCGGCAACCTCGATACTCACCTCGCGGTAGCTCCCCTTGTTGGGTTCGAAAAAATCATTTCGCGAATCGAGCTGGATTCGCCCGGTTAGAGATCGGGTTTGGTACGTCTCTCGCGAGAGCTGGGGATCCCGCTCAATGGCTGAGGCTTCCGAATCGTTGTCCACCCAACGGTTCTCAATCCCCAGAACAATTTGATCCCGTAGTCCGCTCAGACGTCGGCGAAAAGACAAGCCGGCACCGTAGATGTTCTGTCGGTAGTCGGGTTCTCGATCATGATTGAAGGTCAGGCTCGGTTGACCTTCCCAGCGTGACCCGGCAAGCCGCGACTGACGCAAAAGAATCTGACTTTGGTGGTCGTCGATGTAGGAACCCACACCCCGATCCAAATCGAGTTCGGTTTCTGTAGTCAGAGCGAAACGAGTCCCGGTTCTTAGAAAACTTCTCGATCCCCACCCTCCGGTCAGACGCACCCGATTCTCGCTACTCACACCAACCCCGCCTTCGACCCAATACATCTGTCGCTCCGATACCGTAAAGGACAGATCCACTTGAGAAGCTTGGCGGTCGACACCGGTAGTGTCCCACGCAACGTCGTTGAAGTAACCGGTTTGCAGAAGTTGCTGTTGGCTCTCGAGGATTTTGTTGCGCTGGTACAAATCGCCAGACCTCAGTTCAACTTCGTTCAACAGGTAGCGGGTTGGTACCGCTTTGTTGTTCACGACATCCACTTCATCCACGGTGAAGGTTACGCCCGGCAGAACCGAGAAAAACACGAGGGCGCGGGTACCGTCGAATTCCACCCGCGGCGTCACCTTGGCCAGAAGATAGCCCCGGTCTTCCAGCGCGCGTGTCAGCGTCCGCCGGTCGTCGGTGAGAGAAAAAGGATCAAACGGCTTCCCCACCTTCAAGCCAAAGTCCCTCTGCAGTCTTTTTGGGTTTAGTTTCTTCTCCTGCCAACTTTTTAGGCCGGGGTCCTCGGGGCTGGTAAGGACAATCGCCGCAGTAAAAAACGGAACCCCTTCCGTGAGCTGGATCGTGATATGCACTTTTCCATCGCGGGTGCGCACCTGGTGGTTTTCGATCGTGGCGCGAATGTACCCGTTGCGATAGTAGAAGGTTCGAATGGCCTGAAGATCGGACTTGAGAACCCGCTCGGAATAGCGACTCTTCTTGAAGGGGCGCTTGAAAAAGGCAGGCTCCTTGAGCGTCATGAGCCCCTCAAGAGTTCCATCATCGAAGGCTTCGTTCCCTTCGATTTCGATGGACTCCACATCAGGGAGATCTTCGAGCAGCAGAAGACTGCCCCCCGAGCGACCGCAGCCGCAGAGGACGAGGAGGGTGGCCCCTATGACAAGAATGACGCGCCGCAAGGCTCGATCACACTCCTTAGGGACTCTCAGTTGCAGGCTGGGTTACAGGCTGAACCTCAGTAGCCCGATCCATCGCGGTGTGGCGTTTCCAAATGCGATGGGGGTCGTTAATGAGGACGAAGATCAGCAGCGTTCCGATCACGGCCATACCAATCCCCTGGTATACCGCAAGCCCGCGCTCTCCCACTGGCCGGCGTCGCAGCCCCTCGAGGGTACTCAACACCACCATGCCGCCATCCAAAATGGGAATGGGGAGCAGGTTAAAAACCATGAGGGCAACACTGATATAGAGGGCGAAATTAAGCAGGGCATCGACCCCGGCTTTGGCCGCCGCTCCCGAAGCCTGAATAATGGCGACGGGCCCACTCACCTGCGAAAGACTTGCTCCACCGGTGACCAAACTTCCGATACTTTGGAAAGTCATCCCCACCGCCAGGAGGGCGGCGCGAGTTCCGACCTTAACTCCTTCCCAGGCTCCGAAGCGACGCGTGAAGGTCTGCTCGCTGGTAGCTCCAATGCCAAGACGGCCCGTTACTTCGCCGTTGTTTTCGA
>JABDJR010000665.1 GCA_013003415.1 Candidatus Eiseniibacteriota bacterium
CGCGCGAAGCTGGGGTCACTCGATTCAGCAAGCCATTATCTCAACCGGCTAATCAACAACCTCTTGGATATTGCCAAGCTCGACAAGGGGGAGCCCTCGCCCAAACTTGCCCCCGTTTCCATGGCAGCCGTCATGGAAAACGCGCTCCAGATTTGCTCCCCCCTACTTGAGGCAAAGAAACTCTCCATCGAAAACCACCTTACCGATGACAAGGTTCAAGGGGATGAGGAGAGATTATCCAAAGTGCTGCTCAACCTTCTCGACAACGCGATCAAGTATTCCCCACCCGGGGGAACGCTTTTCCTCTCTTCAACGACGGATGGGGACACCCTGACAACCGCCATCGGAGACTCGGGGCCTGGAATCCCCGATGACCCGGAAACCCTGTTTCAGCGGTTTCGACAGGGCAAAGAGAGCCCCCACTCAACCCGCCAAGGGTTTGGGCTGGGTCTCTTTATCGTGCAGAACTATGTGGAGAGCATGGGTGGGGCGGTTTGGGCCGAAGAGCGACCGGGCGGCGGCGCGCTATTCTCCTTCCACCTGAACCGTGCTTAAATCTTCACGGAGTATTTATGAAAGCCAATATCCTTATTGTTGATGATGACCCGGATCTTCGCGAAGCCCTCGGAGACCGTTTGGAGTTTTGGGGACATCGCGTCTCCATGGCCCCGGACGGAGAGTCGGCACTGGTCCAGTGCGCCCAACAGAGCTTCGATCTTATTCTGATGGATATTTCCATGCCCGGCATGGACGGCTTGACCGCGCTCAAGAAACTGAAAGACCGTGGCGATGAGACTCCGGTGGTCATGATCACGGCTCACGGTTCCCTCGACCGGGCTATCGAAGCCATTCGAAATGGGGCTGAAGAGTTTCTCACCAAACCGGCCGATTTTGATGTGCTTAAGAAACTGGTCCAGCGGGTGGTCGAGCGCACGCAACTCGTTCACTCCAACGCCAACCTTCAGGAACAAACCGAGGAAGACCGTGGTTTTGTCCCCGGGGAATCGCCGGCCATGAAGAGCCTGCTCGACACCGCCGCCCGCGCCGCCGCTTCCGACGCCACCATTCTCTTGAACGGGGAAAGCGGCTGCGGGAAGCAAGTGATGGCGGAGTACATTCATGCCAACAGTGATCGAAGGTCCGGAGCCTTCGTCTATGTGAACTGTGTGGCCATCAGCGACGAACTCATCGAGTCCACTCTTTTCGGTCACGAGAAGGGTGCGTTTACAGGAGCCGACTCCAAGAAGGTCGGTCGATTAGAAACCGCCGGAGGTGGAACCGCCTTTCTCGACGAGATAGGCGACATCTCTTCTCGCCTACAAACCAAGCTCCTCCACTTCTTAGACTCTGGAGAATTTGAACGCGTAGGCGGCAATCAAATCATTCCGGTGGACTGTAGAATTATCGCCGCCACCAACCGTGACCTGAAAGCTGCGGTCGATGCGGGAGAGTTCCGTGAAGATCTCTACTATCGTCTCAACGTGATTCGTCTCGAGATCCCTCCGCTTCGAAAACGAGTCGAAGACATCGTGCCTTTGGCGGAAGTGTATGTGGAGCGTTTTGGCAAGGCGCTTAAACGGGGACCCCTGAAGCTCGACCCCAAAACCAAAAGCGCTCTGATGGCCTATGGGTGGCCGGGAAACGTCCGGCAGCTGAAGAACGCGATCGAACGCATGGTTGTTTTGGCCACCGACAAGACTCTCACTCCGGATCTGCTCCCCCCCGAGCTCTCGGGGAGCGATGGGGATCCCACAGTACTAACCGGTGACCTCTCCTACAAGGAGTCCATCCTTTCCTTCAAACGTCACCTGGTGGAGCAAGCGCTTAAGAAAACATCGGGCAACCGCACCCAAGCCGCCGAAAACCTCGGCTTGCAACGCACGCACCTGAGCCGTCTCATCAAAGAGTTGGGAGTTCAAGAATCTTGAGTTTCTTGACCGTGTTGGGATTGGGCCTTCTATGGAGTCTCCCTGGAACCCTTCTCATGGGCCGTGCGTTTCCGAAACTGGAGTTCCTGGCCAAGCTAGCCGGGGGCTATGTCGTCTCCACAAGCCTTTTCATGTTTGCCGCATTCGTGGCTCACTTGCTGGGGCTAGCACCGACAATTCTCTTCCCCACTTCTTTTGTGATTCTAGGCGTTTCCCTTCTCGCCTTTCAAAAGTATACCTTTCGCATGGACTCCCTCGATGTCCTAGGAATGGGACTGGTCTTGGCCTTGGTGGTGTTGGGACTATGGAAGGGAGCCGCCTTTCGCTTCACTGCCGACGGTCCGGATCATGTCGGCATGCTTCGCGAAATCCTGGCCTCAGGGAAGTTCCTTCCCACGGAAGCCTTTTTTCTTGAGGCCGGCAATCTCGGCGCCGACTCCAGAAAGGGACTGCTGCACCCTCTGTGGGCAAGCTGGGCCAAGGGCCTCGGGTTCGACCCCCTAAAGTTTTGGCTAATCCTACCGGGGCTTACCGCCCCTCTGGGCTTTCTGGGTGGATACTTATTCCTACGCGGCCTCAGCCTTGGGCGAGCTTTCGCTCTGGCAGGCGGTGCCCTGATAACGCTCACTTGGAATGGTGGACTCACCGCAGACTATCTCGGGGTCTCCAATCACCCCAATCAAGTTGGAGCCACCTTGTTTTGGCTGACCGCCGGCCTGTCCCTGATTGCTTGGCGGAGAGAGACATGGCTCGCGGCCCTCCTTGCCGGCGCGGCCGCCTTTGGCACCGTGGCCGTTCACCCCATGTTTGTGGTCTTTGGAGCCCTCTTCTACGGCAGTTGCCTCCTCGTTGCCTTCGTGGCTCGCAAACCGGCGGCCGATCCGGCACTCATCGTTCGTTCGGCCCTCGTCTCGGCTGTTCTCCTGCTCCCCTACTTGTTTGTGCGCTTTCAAAATTACGAACCCGCAAACCCGCTGCACACAGAACTCCAGGGAATGTTCTTGTTGAGCGATGCTCTGTTTGTGGCCGACCCCCTGCGCCTGACCCAAAGCCTTGGTTTTTTCGGGTGGTTCGTTTATCCCGTTTTGCTCTTTGGGCTGTGGTCGTCGCGCAAACAGTTCCCAAGTCTTCTCGTTTGGTTTTTCAGCTTTCTTATGCTGATGATGACGCTAAACCCGCTCTTGGTTCCTTTTCTTCAGAAACATTTGACCTACTTGATCTTTCGAAGTTTCTGGCTTTTTCCTCCGGCTCTTGCCCTGGCCTTTGCCCTGGCCGTGCTCTGGAAAAAACCGCGATCTCGCCCGTTCCTCGTCTTCACGGTACTTCTCCTGGCGGTGGGTCTTCTTAGAACGCCCGGAAGCTCTGGCGGTTCGGCGCTTCAGTGGCAAAGCGCACTCGAGAACATCACTAGCGAACTCCCCCCCCGCTCAGTGATCGCAAGTGACCCGGTGACCTCTTACTTGTTGCCCGCCTTCACCACGCATCGCGTGATCTGCACCTACGATCAACACTCACCCCCCAACGATGCCCGCGGTCTAGAACGGCTCCTTCAATCGCGGGATCTTCTGAGCCCCGCCATGACCGACTCCGTGGCTTGGCAAATTGCAAAACGGGAAAAGGCCGCCTACGTCCTGATCAATGAGACGCTGCCCGTACCGCTGTCGACATCGGTATGGACCTTTTCGCGAAAAGCCCAAACTCAGCGCGCGGCCCAATTCGAAAACTCCCCCTACTTTGACGTTGTAGCCAAAGAGAACGGCATGACGTTGTTCATGACGCGGCGGGAGCCAAGTCCTGGTCAGAGGATGACGGCGTCGCAATCGGGGCTTCCCGTAGCTCCCAACACGTCACTTTATTTAGAGAGCGACGGCCTCGGCCTTCTGGACGGGTCTGCAACCGCTGACACGGTCCGTGCCGGGGGGATCCTTGAAGTTCACGCGCAACTGGTTCGAACCGCACCCGATCTCGATCCTCGAGGGCTTGTGGTTTCGGTGCGAGCCAACGAACTCGATACGAAAAAACCGAGCGGAGGAAAGATCGGAAGAAAGGTTTGGGAGCGGCGGAACAACTTCCTGGTTCGTTTCCGAGGCGACGACACTCCGGGTGTGGGCATCCAACCGCCCGACCATTGGGAATTAGAGCGAGCGATGCCTCATCGAGCCCTGATTCCGGTTCCGAAGACCACCAAACCCGGTCGCTACGAGATTGCGGTGGCCATCAATCGCATTCCGCAAATGCCAAACTACCGGTTACAGGACTATCTATCGGAAGACGATTTGTATCAGGGGGTAGTCGTAGACACGGTGCTGGTGGTTCCCTAGAGCTACTCGCCGTTGAAATCGAGCAGGCACTCGATGCGGTGACCTTCTAAAGCCGCCCGGCCAGGCAAGAACGAGAGCTCAATGACAAACGCCAAAGCCTCTACTTTTGCCCCCAATCGCTCAAGCAACTTGCACGCCGCCACTGCGGTTCCTCCGGTGGCGAGAAGATCGTCCACCACAACCACCCGCTCACCTTTAGCGCAAGCGTCTTCGTGGATTTCGATGCA
>JABDJR010000101.1 GCA_013003415.1 Candidatus Eiseniibacteriota bacterium
AAAGCAACTGCCGAAAAGGGTCTCCTCCTCCTCCCCCGCCACCGGACAACGATGATGACACCTTAGGGGACGACGACGAGCCAATAGACTTTGATCAGAAACGATAGTCGAAGATAACAACCCCTGAACCGCACCCAAAGGACATCTACGATGAAACGATCCAGTTTGCTTATTCTTATGACAATTTGCGCGGCCTTCGCGCTGGCTGGCTGTTCCGAAACTCGAGACGCGGCCATTTCCGGGCCGACCGGCCTGCTGGAATTCACCCCGCTGGATAACAACGGCCAATCTTTTGTCGAGTGCCAGGCTGAGTGTAGTACGAACTACTTAGTTTGCATTGAAGATGGCGGCTATCAAAGCGACTGTCAAAACGCTTACGAAGCTTGCATTGCGTACTGCAACCCAACCCCACCCACTCCAACTCCGCCTCGTATTGAACCTGATGATGATCTCGATCCCGAAGAAGATGAGCCTTACGATTTTGATATCGTTCGCTAGGAATTCTTAAGGAGAGGCCGAGCAGTCGGCCTCTCCTCTGAACTCTTTCAATACGCGACCCCAGCTAACGAAAACGGACATGCTATTCTTAGTGGATACCGTCCGGGGGTCTCATGGCTGATCGCAACAACTTCACCGAGCTGATGCACAAAGTTGCCGAGGGCGATCCACGCGCGCTCGATCAAGCCCTCCCCATGGTCTACAACGAACTCCGAGCCCTTGCCGGTTACCATCTTCAAGCTGAGCGGAAAGACCACACGCTCCAGCCCACAGCTTTGGTCCATGAGGTCTACCTCAAGATGTTGGATCAGCGAAGCGTCGCCTGGGAAAGCCGCTCCCACTTTATCCGCATTGCCGCCACGCAGATTCGTCGCATCCTGGTGGACTACGCACGCGCCCGCAATCGAGAAAAACGAGGGGGCGGGTTGATCCAAGTCACCCTCGACGAGGGCGTCGCGGTTGAACAGCTAGCTTGGGACATCCTCGACCTCGACAAAGCCCTTGATAAGCTGAACGAACTCTCGGAAGAGGACCGAGTTGTGGTGGAACTCAAATACTTTGGCGGTCTCACCGAACCGGAAATCGGCAAGCTCCTAGACGTGAACGAAAGAACCGTACGTCGTCGATGGAGTTTTGCGAGAGCCTGGCTCTTTAATGAACTCAAAGAGGGAGGGCCCGCGCCCTCATGAGCGACAACTTCACCGAGGTGCGAAAGCACTTCGAAATCGCATTTGATTTAGAGGGCGACGCTCGATCCCAATACATGGCCCAACTTGAGCGTGACCACCCGGAAATTGCCAAAGCGGTGCGCTCCCTCATTGAAGCCGATTCTCAAGCGTCGAGTTTTCTCGGCGGTACCGCTTTCGACGATATCAATACGCAAGACTGGATCGGTAAGAAGGTGGCAAGCTTCACCATCGTCGATGTTCTCGCCGAGGGCGGGATGGGCATTGTATTCCGAGCCAGCCAAGAAAACCCGAAGCGATCCGTCGCTCTCAAACTCATCCGAAATGAACTGTCCTCACAGCAAGCCCTTCGCCGGTTCGAACTAGAAGCCGAGGTCCTTGGTCGCTTAGATCACCCCGGTATCGCAAGAATCTACGAAGCAGGGCAGACGACCAAGGCTGCAGGGCAGCGTCCCTACCTCGTGATGGAACTCATCGATGGGGTTCCCTTAGACGACTACCTGAATCGGGAACAGCTTTCCGTTGAAGCCAAGGTAACGTTGTTGACTCAGATTTGTGCCGCCGTACAGCACGCCCATGAACACGGCATCATCCATCGAGACCTTAAGCCCAGCAACATTCTGGTCACGCCCCAGGGGCAACCTAAGATTGTTGACTTTGGCGTGGCTCGGGTGACTGACGACGACCTACGGGCAACCATGCAAACTGACATGGGGCAGGTTATTGGAACGCTCCCCTACATGAGCCCGGAACAAGTTCATGGACGGCGTGACGACCTCGATACCCGCTCCGATGTGTATGCCCTAGGGGTTGTCGCCTACGAAATGATCACCGGGTCTTTACCCTACGATTT
>JABDJR010000058.1 GCA_013003415.1 Candidatus Eiseniibacteriota bacterium
TCTTAAGTTCACCAGTTCGCGACATACTCTCGCTCCAGATACCAACGTCAATCAACTGGGCAGACACGGTCGCCCATGCCTTAAGGTAAACAGCGAGATTTGTTCAAAAGGTGGCAGATTGATTGACGAATCCAAGGCGCGGAATTTCTGAATGCCATTATTATTTAGCATTTTCAGAGTGTTGCATAAACGGGAACAGTTTGTTCCCCAGCGTTCAATGCGCCGAGCCAAAGAGCTTCCGCCCCAATACGCAGATTTGAAACGTCAACGAGTTGTCAGCTTGAACACGAAGATTGTTGTCGCGATGAAACGATATCTGACATTCATTTCGGGTTTGCGAATGGCGGGTTCTCCCCCCACCGGTCACCGGGACGCCCAACGACGCCCGTCCGGTCCACGGAGCCTCTCTCGACGCGGTTCACCGATCAACCGACCAGCACCCCCACTGGTCAAGCCCCCGTCCGCACTCCGTCGACCGCCACCCCGGGCACCCCTTTCGCCCCAGGAACGGCCCCAGACGGTGGATATCTCCGCCGAATGCGAAGGGTTTCATAGAGATACAAGGAATCCTACCACCCCAGCCAGGGCGGTTTCCTTCAAACTGCGCACCACCGTTCCGTCGGAATTGCCCCCAGAAGGCCCCATTAACGGCCCCAATCGGGTGGCCCGGGTGCCCCGACCGGCGAACCGGACGGAGGCTTGACCAAGGCGGCGTCAGAGAAAGTCGAAGTCGACCCCTCCGGCCCAGTTCTCCCAGTCGTCCCGCTTGTTATCCGCCTGCGTGCCCAGCGCGAGGTGCGCGGGGTTGATGCAGAGGCGGTTATGGCAACGGTGCCTGACGACCTGATCACGCCCGGCGATCTCACCCTCCAGAACGCAGTGGATGAACCGATAGGCGTAGGTCTGGCGACCGTGGAAGATCACCTTCCGGGGGTAGGCAGTGGGCGTGACGATGCAGCCGTTCTCGTCGGTGTGTCCTTCCTCGACGAGCGAGAAGGCCCGTTGCCGGGCCTCCTCTTCGTGATTTTCAAGAACGTCGCGAAACCATTGTTCGCTCTCGTCCTCGTAAACCACCACACAGTCAGAAAAGTAACTCGTTTGGATTATTATCCTCCTCTAGTTCATATTGTTCCGGGCTGACGCGATACATCCCCTTCGGCTCTTCGAAGTGGTCCGCCAATCTCTGGCTGTAGTCTTCGGGGCCCATCAATACTCCCCTATCGATCCAGTATCCGTCTTCGATCCAGACCGAACGACTGTAGTCCGCGCCTCCCCATTTTGCCTTTTGCTTTGACCAGCCAAGCTTGGTCATGAGGTGCTTGGCCGTGTTTGGGTTGCCTTTCAGGTCTTCAACGATGATCTGAGCTACCCTGCTTTCCGGGACAGCGTGTTGGCTCCTTTCCTCCATCCATTCCCGCATCAGCGACATGGTCGTCTGTTCGGACGCCCCGTGCACTTTCTTCATCAGTGGCGTGGCATCCTTGATCACGTTGAGCGTCTTGGCCGAGAAGTCGTCGGACAGTTTCCTATCCATTAGAGCCTTGTACAGCCCTGCTAGGAATTGTTCTTTCGCCATCTCTTCCTTGAGTTCCCCGACTAGGTTCGAGAACTCTTCTGCTTTCGGACCGCTGGCATGACCTTCATGGTCAATATCGACTAAGTAATATCGTCTATCGTTCTCCTCGATCCAAAGAGGTAAGTGATTGGTGGTGAACAGGAAACAGCAACATTGCTTGCTCCTTTCCGATTCCTGTCCTTTCCGTTCTACTGTGACTTCTTCCTCAGTGAGGTACGTCTTCAGAGCATTGCCTTGGCGGGAGTCCGCCTTCAGATTCAATTCCTCGGATATCACGAGTTTGCTCGTCAGAACCGTAGCGTTGAACTGATGGGCCAGCTTATCGACGTTGTTCTGTGTGATCGTGTTCTGTTCGCCGAAGAGGCGAGATACTAGTTGGCAGAACGTACTCTTCCCGGAACCTTTCGCCGCGGAATAGAGAAAAGGGGCCCAACAGGGCTTTAGACCTTCGTTCTGCAGGCACCACGCTAGCCAGTCGAGGATTTTCTTCCTTTCGGCTTCGCGCGTGAAGATCGTATCGAAGAACTCGGCGGCCTTTCCCATTGACGCGACGACATCGCGATCGCGATACGCGGGTCTGGACCAAGAGTTGACCGTCACCATGCTGTGCTCCCAGATGAACCTGGGTTTCCCCGGTTCGCAGCGAACGCTGCCGTTCCAGGTCGGTATGGATTGGGCCTCGACTGAGTGCTTCTGGTTGATGGCGCGGTTGAAAACCTCCTTTAAAACTGCCGCGCTAATGTCGCTGTCCGGGAATTCTGTGGCGAACCGCCGCAGGCAACTTCGCTCCACGTCCTCCCGCGAAAGCTTCGTGTTCAGGTGTACGACCGAATAGAACTTGCTGTTTCTTCGGACGTACCAAGCACTCATCGCCATAGTGAGTTCAACGATACTTCGTTGCCTCCTAGCGTCCTCATGCTCTTGATTTGGCGGTAGGATTTCTCCTTCTTTGATTGGAACCAGCTGGTTCATGTTTTGCTCCCGGCACCTTTATTCGGTGCTCTTCTTGAGTAGATTTACCGATGGTCTCGTTGCCCACCGGAGTGAACCGAGTGATACGGCCAGCGGTCGATTTCGCTCACCGTTCCCGGATCTGTGCGAGTAATGTGAGTCGGGTTGGTGCGTCAAGCCGCCGCAGGGCGAATGTCACTGACCAAGGCGAATGTTTGCCGGATCATCCGCAACGATGGCGGGGAGGCATCGCAGAAATTATCCGAGGTACCGACCAGTGTCTCGTTGATGGTGCACTCTACATTCCAATCAGGCTTTGTCTGCATTAGTTTGAGTTGCCAGGAAAACCACTGCAAGCTCGCGCCCGTAGTGCCATCCAAACCCATGCATGCGGCGAATCGCGACTGCTGCCATCGCAAGCATGATCATCACACCTGACATTTCGCCTCCCCGCACGTACCCATAAGCCACAGCGAGCATGATCAATGAAGCTGCGAGCCCTCGCATCATTCCATATATTCCATTGAACTTGTCCACACGCTTGGCGTTGCCGGATGCTGCGACCCGCGCATACATCTCACGAACAGCGGCGAATGCCTCCTCCTTTGACGCTGCTTCGCTCGCGATTTCTAGCTCTCGCAAGCGAGCCGTCAGACGTGCGTGTTGTTGTTCGGTCAACGCCTCACCGTCGAGAATACGCTTGCTAGGTAATCCACCCAAAGGCCACCAGAATAACTTTGCGAGTCCGGTGCCTACCGCTTGAACCAACTGACCCAAGGCATAGGATAATACTACAAAAAGCCCCAATTCGCCGAATGTGAACCCCTCTGGGCCCAGTTGCGCCTTAAGCTCAGGGGATAACCACATAGCTCCGAAGGCCAAGACGGCTCCGGGTACGATAATGCCCGCGTATTCATAGAAGTCGAATGAGACGTTCACGCGGCGATGTTTAGTGCCACTTGGCCACCGCCCTCTGCTCGAAGTTCGAAGCGCATCGACTTATCCGTGCGCGTTGTCAACACACGACGGTGCTTCCCAGCGAAAAAGATTCCTCGCGAAACGTGCTGCCGGTACAACGCTGCAGTTCTTTGCGTGTCAAACCTTATGCCTTCGTCCGTGAATATCACCACGTCCAGCTGCGGACAGAGATCCATGACGTCTTCGCAATATCCATTGAGCCGTCCATGATGAGAGGCCATGAAGATTGTCACGCCCTGCAACTCGTTTACGAAAGCACGATTCCGAAGGAGCTGTTTCCATCCCGCAACCTCAAGATCACCAGGAAATATGATCTTATGGGGACCGCACCGCACAAACGTGACAAGGCTAAGATTGTTGGAATCGGTGAAGCCATACGGCGGCTCGTACCGGTTCTGGAATGTAGACCAAGACATATCGCCAAACTCGTAAGCATCGCTGTGCAGGGACACTGGAATAGTAAATGTTTGCTCCAGTGCCCTAACTAAGGTCTCGGTGCCCTGCCTCATCCCCTGCTTGGCTTTCATCTGCCTGACGATTTCCGATGGTGTGCTTCCGTTAAAAACAAGCTGGTGCACATGGACCTTAGTGAGTAGGTTGCCGATCCCTGAGCAATGATCTTCATCAAAATGGCTGACGATTAGTCGGTCGAGATCAAAAATTTCACGATCATTAAGGGCGTTACCGGGAAACCACTGTGTCTCAGAATGGTGGCCGCAGTCTACCATTATCCTGCGTCCGTTGCTGGACGTCATGAGCGCACAAGCGCCGTGATCAACATTGAATACATCTAGCAGCATCGCAACACCAATGGTAGTGTGCCTTGTCGGCCCAAACACAAAATATCGAAGCAGCGACCAATAGTCGAGTCCCACTTGTTCGTTTTTCGTTCTCCCCAAGGCAGCCGCCAGATTTCACGCAACGGTCGCCAGACCTACGCCTATCGGTTCATCCACTGCGTTCTGGAGGGTGAGATCGCCGGGCGTGATCAGGTCGTCAGGCACCGTTGCCATAACCGCCTCTGCATCAACCCCGCGCACCTC
>JABDJR010000059.1 GCA_013003415.1 Candidatus Eiseniibacteriota bacterium
GACAACGGTACTGCCGCCGTAAACCCTTCAACCCGATAGTTGCTTGTGTGCACCTGTAACAAAAGCCCGGTATCCCCAGTGATCGCTTCCACAAAATCTTTTAAGTGCGTTCGGTTCGTCGTACCGACTTCACGCAACTTTGCTCCGCTGTGTCGCAGTACGTCGGGAATGCGAAAGGACCCCCCGATTTCGACCAACTCGCCCCGCGAAATCACGACCTCTTTGTCATGACTCAACCCCGCGAGCATGAGGTAGACCGCCGCCGCGCAGTTGTTCACCACAAGGGCATCTTCTGCCCCCGTGAGCAAACACAGAAGCTCCGTAACATGGGACTGGCGGGACCCTCTTCCCCCTGACTGCAAATCGAATTCGAGATCAGAGTACTTTCCGCCAAGAGCCGCAATGTGTTGCACGGCTTTTGGCGAGAGTGGAGAGCGACCTAAATTGGTATGCACTAAAACCCCGGTAGCATTAATCACCACTTGGGGTCGGAGCTGAGTCAGATCTTGGTAGTAAGCTCGGACTTGATTCGCCACGCCCTCCGCCGACAAATCACGCTCCTCGAATCTCGATGAGGAACCGGTTCGAATCTCTTGGCGGATACGCTCTACCACCCTCCGCACGAGGGCTGTTTTCAGGCCCACGTCTAGAGGTAGCTCATCCAACTGATCCGCCACCCGATCGATCCCAGGAAGGCTCCGAAGTTGTTCCTGGAGTTTAGGTTCCATCCTCGTCATAAATACCAGATCTAGGGGGGAGCGTCAAAAACTTTTCCACATGTAGTCCCTTGCCAGCAAAGGCTTTAGGGAGCGCATGGTTAAGATTGTACATGAATCAACCCGGTCAGGGTGTTGCTTTGCTTGAAATTGAGGGATTCTAGGGGCCTTGGGAGAGCCGGGTCGAATTAGATATCGAAATTGCCGAAGTCGCCGGGGTCGAGCTCTTCCAGGCGCTTCTTGAGCCGCGCCTCTTTCTCTTCCTTCGTCAGCTCCTGAGCAATCACGGTTACCCCGGGAGTGACACTGGCTTCGATGACCTGCTCAGTGACAAAGATGCGAGCTCCTGAGCGGACGGCCAGGGCAATGGAATCACTGGAGCGGGCGTCGAGCAGTACCTCTTTCCCCCCCACGCTGACATGGATCTCAGCATAGTAGGTGTGGTCTTCCAGCGAGGTAATAGTGATGCCTTTGATGGTTCCACCCAAGGCACGAATGGTTGTGAGCAAGAGATCATGGGTCATGGGGCGAGCCATTTTCTTGCCCGCTAGAGCATCGCCAATCGCCCGCGCTTCAAACTCCCCAATCCAGATGGGGAGCATCCGCGCACCCTCTTCCTCCTGAAGCACCACAATGGGAGTTCCCTGCTTGTCCGGAACAAGTCCGTGAACCCGAAAGGGAACCGGGGCGGCCATGTTAGCTGGTGGCTTTCTCGAGAAACTCCTGGGGAGAATCTAGGGCCAGAGGAAGATCAGCCTCGTCGACAGTGAAGTTCTGGGGATCGGTGTAGGGACGCAGGAGATCACCCGCCTTTTTCCAGTCCGACTTCGGATGCTCGCGGTCGAGACGATCTAAAGCCTTCTTGCAGTTTCTCTGATTCCCGTTCTTTGTAATCTCGAGATAGGCGATCCAGAACAGACATTCGGGAGCGTACTCTCTGGCGTTAAGATCCGATGAAACCCGACGCGCCAGTTCAATCCTTGCGCGCGTTTCCGGCACCAGCGTTTCGCTCCGCACGCCTTCCATAAGCCTTGCCGCATTGCGTTCTACGCCCGTGTACTCTTCGATGCCTTTCGAAAGGACTCCGGCCTCGAACTCGGCACGGACCAGCTGGAGTTCATCGTTGTAGACGTCGCCAAAGTTAGCGCGGCGTAACAACGTGGCGATTTCGTCGTAGACTTCAGACAGAGGCTTCATGCCCCCGCCCTCACGGGGTCCGGCTTTGACCACGTGCCACCCTAGAGCGGTCTCGACTTTGACCAATTCCCCTTCTTCCAAAGGAAGCACTTTGCTTTCGAAGTTCATGTCGCGGCGGGCAAAACCGTTAGGAATCTTGCCCTCCTGGATATAGCCCAGGGCGCCGCTGATATCTTTCGAAGCTGCGTCTATGGAGTACTGCTCTACCAAGCTCTTGAAATCGGCACCGGCCCTGGCTTTAGCCAAGACCATGTCGGCTTCGGCTTCCGTTTGGAGGAGGCAGTGGAACGCACCAACCTTGGC
>JABDJR010000060.1 GCA_013003415.1 Candidatus Eiseniibacteriota bacterium
TCCAAGGTTGGACCCTGACAAAAGAACCAGACGCCCAGTGGCCAAATTATCTCCCGACTTCAAACGGTAAAAGTAGACCCCCTGCGAGATGTTCTGTGGTTGCCATCGCAGCCTAGGATTCGCGAGACTCCAAGGGGCCTCTTTCGAAATCACGAGTCGGCCCTCGACATCAAAGATGGAGAGTTCCGCCCGACCGGAAACGTCTCCCTCGATTTCAAACGAAAACTGACCCCGACTTGGATTTGGCCACGCGCGAACAAGAAGACTAGGGGTTGTCGGCGGGTCCCAAGGCACCGACACCACTCCGGCTGAAACCATGCGAGCCAAGAGCTGAACGTAGGATGCCTGATAGACAATGGAGTTCTCGGTAACCTCCCAAGAGTTCTCAGGAAAAGTCGTGTTCCAGGATTTGTAAGACTTTTGGATGGGCTGATTTTGCGGAGGCTCAATAGGTGGTCCTCCATAGGACCCATCGGGTGAGTAGTTTGGGTTGGGGCCGCCGGGAACGAAACCTGGTGCGGGACCAAAGCTGGAGGTTTCCGCGTTATCCCAGACCGTGCCATCATCGAACCACCCGTGATAGAACTCAGGCGCAGAGTTCTCCGCACCCCGCCCGTTCATGTTGCTGAGATATGCAAGCCCCAACGGGTTCACTCCATGAAGGTAGTGCACGTACCCGGCAATGGCATGCTTAAGCTCAAGTTCACTTCCCGGATCAAGCCCGCGGTCGAGGCGATTGACAAAGATTCCGGCTTTGGCCCCCTTAACCGAATTGCTTCCCCACACATAGTGGTTGTCGATGAGGGGGGCGCCATAGGGGTCGACTTGGTTTGTAGCGTCGGAAAGATACCCTGAAGATCCCACGTCATAGGCGGTCAGAATCTGAGAGCTAACCGAAGGCGTCGCCCCGGCGGTGTTTGTGTAAGCGAGGAGACCGTCTTGGTAAGTGGTTTCAAATTCATAGACGTAGGACCAAAGAATCAAATGCACTTGGCTATAGTTCGCGTCAACATAGTCACGGTAGCCGTTGTCTCCGGTCGCCTTGAAGAGATACACGGCGGCAACCACGCGATTTGCGGCTTGTTGATAGGCGTCATCTTCAGCCGCTGCGTTTGAGAAGCCCGCGTTGTTGAAGGTGGAGGGAATCAACCCCGGGTTAGCTTCGAGCCAAGCCCATGCCGCCTCGGCCGCAGACTCTAAGACGTCGGCATAGGCTACAGAAACCGGATCCCCTAGGGATCGAAAGACAATGCTGGCATGCGCGAACACAGCACAGGCGGAAATGGTGGCGGAGGCGGTGATGGGAGCATAGCGTCGTGGAGCCCCATCGGAGCTCGGGGGGCTCCCAGCGCTGAAATCGGTTACGGACACCTTGTGGAGAACGCCGCCTCCCGGTTGCTGCATTTTCAAGAACCAGTCGAGTTCCCACTGAATTTCGTCCAGCAAGTCGGGAATCAGGTTTCCCGATTCAGGGATGCCCCAGCTATCGGGCCAAACCCAAGGAGATTGTTCATAAGCAGCAAGCAGTTGATGAAGGGGATCGTCGGCAAAGTTGATGTACTTGTTGTAGTCACCGGCGTCATGCCAACCGCCGGACAGATCCAAGGACGTGGCGGGAATCGGATTGTCTACCGCCCTGCAATCAAGATCTTGCTCGGCACCCACATGGCAGGGCGAACCATCTACCCAGTTGGATTCGGCGTAGGGCAGTGCCTTTGTTACCCCACACCGCTGGTAGAAATAGGTCCGAACGGCGTCTCGAAGCACGCCTTGATAGACGTCATTCGCAATATCAAAAACCGCAGAGGACGCGTTGTTGGCAACATCGTGAACGTAATAAGAGCCAGGATTGGTGAGAGTGCTAAAGTCGAAGTGCCAAATCCTGTCCCCGGATTGGCCGTGCACAGCCCCTCCACTCCAGGCCACGGGAACCGCGGAGAACACAGGTTGGTGGGTGATGGCATCACGCACCTCGTAGCTCCCGCCAGGAGTAAAACTAGAAGCGGCATTAAAACCGACCACGGGATCAGCAAGCACAGCGATCTTTTTGGAAGCGGGCAAGTATCCAAACTGATCAACGAGAATGTGGGGGCTAAAATTCTGTCCTGGGGCCGGAGATACAAACACGATAACGAGGACAGCACAAATTAGGACACGTTTTAAGGCACGCTGCGGCCAGACCATAGTTAGACTCCATTTTTAGGAACACAAATGGAGTTTGCGGCAGGCGTGACCCAAACTCTTGGCTGTCATTGTACCAACAAACTTGAGTCACGCATACGCATTGAGAACATGGTTCCCTTACATGCAGACTGCATTCCAGGCCGCTTCAAGCGCTTCGCGAGTTCAGCTAAATGAACAGAAGTTGGGTGCCCTTACCTTCGGCGCGTTCGTAGAAATCGCCAACGGTTAGCACGCCATCGATATCCTCGTAGAGATCCTCTTTGTCGAGGTGGAACATCTCCATAGCCAGTTTGCAGGCCCAAAGCTTCACGCCGGACGCGCTGAGCATCTCCAGAAACTCACTCACTCCGGGGATGTCCAACTTCTCCATTTCGCTCTTCATCATTTTGGTGGCCAGAGCCTCCATACCCGGCAGACCGCCAACCATGGTTGGGATGTGCATGGCAGGATTGCCAACCGTGGCGACATGGAGCTTTTCCATCTTCTTCTTGTTGATGGCCTCAAGCCCAAAGAAAGTGAAGAAGATCTCGGCCTCAATGCCTTCCATGCGAGCGCCATTCGCCAGAATGAACCCGGCGTATACATTGTCTAAGGTCGCCTTGGAAAGAATGAGGAGCATCTTCCGCACCTTTTCGTCGTCTTTCTTCTCCGGCGACTCAACTTTTACGATTTCTTGTTCCTTCAACATTATGCACCTCCCTAGATGCAGCTTGCAGGTTTAGGTATCCCAGCAATTCGGCTGGACTTCTTTAGCGGGCCGTCCGGGAAGAGCTGGTAGAGCTCCTTGATTGAAACCGGGCCACGCTTGCCCAGAGAGCGAAGCGAAAGCGATGCCGAATTGCGGTATTGATCTTGGATGTAATCGATCACCGACCAATGTTGATCCGTCATCTCAATCCCTTCTTCCCGAGCAATCTCAATCCCGATTTCGCGAGTCCACTGAGACAAATCCGTCAGATAACCTTCTTCGTTCACCGAAATCATCGCACCAGCTAGTTCCTTATCCATGACTCACCATCTCCTTTTCGATTTTCTTGCCTCGCTCACTCATGGTCGCTCCCACAAAGGGAATATGCCGAGCCTTGAGCAGCATGTTCCAGTACACCCACTTAAAGGCCATCTTGCCAAAGTGGTTCACTCGACTCTCTTTCAAGAGGGTTAGAGGTCCGACCCCAGGAAAGGGGAAGGTTCCTTCGACCGGTTCTTGGGTGTAATTAAAGTCGATCAAAAGGGCCTTTCCGTGACCCGTCTCTACAAAGCAGTTGGCGTGGCCATCGAACTCGTGCTTTAAGGGTTGACCCTTAATGAAACGCAGGATGTTTTCGGTCAAGATTTCTGCCTCAAAATGCGCTACCGATCCGGCCTTCGAGGCGGGAACGTTAGTCGCGTCACCGAGGGCAAAGATGTTTTCCTTGATCGTGGTCTGTAGCGTGGCATGGTTCGTCGGGACGTAGTTCAAATCGTCGCCAATACCAGCCCGCTCCACCATGGGGTCTCCCATATTGGTGGGGATCGTCACCAGCAAATCGTAGGAAACTTTCTTGCCGCCGTAGTCGATGAGCTGCTTTTTGTCATTGTCGATGCGTTCGACTGCAAAATTGCTCACGATCTCAATGTCCTTGTCTCTCAACAAATGACCTAACTTCTCCGTGGCCGTGGGTTTGGTAAACGCACCATCTAGAGGCGTGACGAAGGTCAGATCGACCATGTCTCGCAGGCCTTTCTGGTGGAAGAAGGAGTCCGCGAGGAACACAAACTCGAGGGGAGCCACCGGGCACTTGATGGGCATCTCGCAAATGTGGACGACAAGCTTGCCCCCCTCCCACTCACGCAGTTTGTCCCGTAGCGCTTTGGCTCCGTCGAAGGTGTAGAAGTCAAAAATGTCTTTGTGCCACCCAGAGCCGAGCATTCCCGGAGTTTCTTGAGGGGCAATCTTGGTCCCCGTGGCAATGATCAAGATGTCGTAGGAGAGCTGGTCCCGGTTGGTGAGATGAACCAGGTTTTCTTCGGGTTCAATGCGATCAATACCCTCTTGAACCAGATCGACACCCTCGGGGATAAACTTCTTGATGGGTTTCTTGATCTGTTTTGGTTTGTAGGTGCCGAAAGGAAGGAACAGAAAACCGGGTTGGTAATAGTGGGTTTTCTCTTGATCGACGATCGTGACGTGCCAGTCGTTGCGGCTGAGCTTGGGGCGCAGGTGATTGGCCATCATAGTTCCAGCCGTGCCTGCTCCAAGAATAAGTAACCGTCTCATAACTACCTCTTTTCAAATCACTTTGACAAGGGAGGCCGACGGTTTGCGGGCCGCCCTACTTCATGAACTCACTTTCAATGCAGGTCACGAGGTCCTCGAGGTGAGGCTTTGCTACCTCGTAGTACACCTTGCGACCTTCGCGCTGGCTCGTGAAAAGCCCACACCGCTGCATGAGTCGAAGATGCTCGGAAGCAACGTTGTCAGGAACGTTGCAATCAAGAGCGATTTCTCCAACCGTGTAGCGCCCGTTTAGAAGAAGCTGAATCATGCGGATGCGCACCGGGTGAGCCACGGTGCGAAGGCATTCCGCGGCCCGTCCCAAGGCTTCCATGTTTGCCGGTTCGAGCTTCTTTTGACTTTTGGCGCTTGCTTTCATGGGTTTCTCCTTACGCTTAATATATCGGAACATCCCGAGGTATCGATATTTCATTGTAGGAATAGGAGATTTCGCTATTGGGAATGCCTGGTCAGTGGTGAGGGTTAAAAACGGAAACCCAACCACGCTAACACGTTGCCCTAGTGCCTATTGCGGAACCTGCTCAGCCGGCTTTAGGCCTGCTCCGCGAGGCGTTTCACGGTTCGAAGCATGCGTTGTTCCATCACGAAATCGATGGACTGTTCCAGGGAACCGAGAACACGTCGCCACCACGTTTCTTGCTTTCGAGCTTCGACGCCGCGAAGGATCAGTCGGCAACCGCGGTGTGGGTTCGGTTCAAGATACATGGACCAGGAGCGGGCTGGATCGTTCCCTGACTCGGTCGATTTCGCTCCTTCTGGATCCCCAAAACAGAGACGTCGATTGGGTTCAACACTTGCTACTGGAATCCCGGGAGCTTTGGGATGAAGGAAGACCTTATCCCCCACCGCTAGGTTCTGCATGGCGGGTTGAATGCTCTCGACGTTGGTAACGGGAATACCGACTAAGCGTTCCAACAACTCATAGGAGTAGAAACCGGCTCGACCAAAGCCAAACTGCACTAACCAGGGCCAGACAAAACCTGCGGGGGCTCTGATATCGATCGCCCGGGTGTAAACATGCTTTGCTTCGGATACAAATTGATCGCCAAACCAAGATCGGTCTCGCTCTGCACGACGCGATCCCCAATCTTTCAACCAACGTTTCGAAACCGGCCAGGTGAGGAGTGAGGCTCCGGACACCAGGAGCCCTTCAATTCCCTCCCCCAGGAAGCGGCGAAAACTACGCTTCTTCATAGTAGACCTCCCTCGAGATCCTTCTCGCCTTTTCCTCTGATCGTCACCTCGGTCAGAGGTGCTTTTTTTAAACCCTATTGCTTCAGAAGGCCGTGGTGAAGCTGACCTTCATTTTGAACATATCAAGAATTGAAGGGCGAACAAATAGCAATCGCCAACCGCCGCATTCCGAGGCTAGTTCAGGCGTTTGCCGGCCGGCGCTCCTTCACCAGTCCCCCAAACCAACTGACTCACTGCCCCATCCGCATCACGTTCAAACCGCACGGTTGCGTAGAGCATGCGTGAGAACCAGTCTCCATTTTTCAAAGGTGTGAGTTCTGAAAAGCCGCCTTGGTTGGCCCGAGCGAGAAGTCGTCCGCTGGATACGCTGATCGACACAATGAAGTTTGGACCAAAGGCATACTGGCCTACGTACGCCGCTAGGTTGGTTGGAGGCGACGCGAACTCCCGCGGCGTTCCCAACGCATAGTCCTCACCGAAGACAGCCGCGGCAATCCATTGTCGAATCTCATCTCTTGCTACCGACTCCACGTTGCTCAAGACGGCAACCGTCAGTTCCTCGTTGGGATAATAAGCAAGATCAGACGCATAGCCCGCAACGCGCCCGTCATGACCAATCACATCTCGTCCGAACCGAGTGAAGACACTCACTCCGTACCCGTAACCATTACCGTGGTCTTGAGTGAACTTCGCGTAACTGGTTGGGCTGAGGAGTTCACCGCCGTGCAACGCTTGGTTCCAGCGAAGAAGGTCCTCCGCCGAGGACCATAGCGAGCCAGATCCGGATAAGAAGGCGGGTGCAATCGGCAAGACCGCCTCCACTTGGGAAGAGCCCCAAGGTGCGTAACCGGGAACAGGACCCGGCCGTGCCGGGCCCGGGTCATGGGTCATGGTGCGAAGGCCCAAAGGCTCGAAGATCCGCGCCTTGAGAAACTCGCCGTAAGCGGTTCCTGAAACGCGTTCGATAACGGCCGCCAGAACCGCATAGCCTCCGTTGCTGTAGGCGTATCTTGAGCCAGGGTCATGCGTCAGCGGTAGCGCGGCCAAATCTTGAATCACTTCTTCGAAGGCCGCGACTTGACCTCCCGTGGATCCGAAGCGCTTAAGGGAGTAAATGTCCCCGATTCCCGACGTGTGGGCGAGTGCTTGATGAATTGTGATTGGCGGATGAGATCCAAACTCGGGCAAGAACTTAGAAATGACATCGCTTGTCTTTAGAATCTCGTCGTCTTCAAGGAGCAGAATCGCGGCTGCGGTGAATTGCTTGGAGACCGATCCGATCATGAAAACACCGTGTTCATGATGAGCTGTCCCTAGTTCGATGCTCGAGAGCCCGTGAGCTGAGATCAGGGGCGCGTCGTCGCCCTGTTGGATCGCAATGACTCCCATGAAGTCCTTCGCTGCGGCGTAGGGCGCGACGATTTGGTCAATCTGGGTTGCCAAGTCGGACGGTGCTACAACCTGAGCGAAGGCGCCCCGGGAATGGACGGTGCCGAGAAGAAGCGCCATCGCGAACAAGAACGTGGTTGATTTTGGAGTCATGAGCTGGGGGTCTCCGGATCTATGCCAAGGTACGTTCGACAAAGAGGCTGAGGGAAGGTATGGGTAGAGTGATCCCACGCAGCAGCGAGCCTTCAGACAGTAGGACGAATTAGACCGCCAAAGTGTTCAAAGTTTCTTGACTGAGATCACAATACATTTAGGCCTTCCTGCCAACCATCTCAACGGGGGCGATGTTTGCGACCATGTTTTGAATCTTGATCGGGGCTTCGGGTCCCATCATGAGATGAAGCCCAAGGGGAGGAGGACCACTTGCAGCTTGAGTTCTTGTTCGAAGGGATTCAAAGAACTCCAGAGCAAACTCTTGGCGGTTGCGTTCGCTAACCACCTCAAAACCGTTCTCTTCCAGAGATTGTCTGTACTCTTCGGGTGACGAAAGAGCGCTTCCCTCAGAACTGGTGGCCCAGGGCACCGGAAAAGTAAGCGGTCCAGGATTGACCTGCATAATGTCGTAAATACCAAACAGACCTTGGGGCTTCAGCGGCAAGCGCGTAGATTGTTGCGTTGATCGTATCGTAGATGACTCGCCATTCACTTTCCCTTAGCGAAACCAAATTGGTGCCGACTTGGCGAAGCTCCTGAAAACGTTCCCTCACGGCCACCAATTCTTCTGCAGTGTGACCGGAGAGGCGTTCCATGGCCGCCGCCGATCCACCCCCATACTCGTTGAAGGAGCTGGAGATTAGATTGATTTCACGATCAGTGAGCTCTATTTCGATTTTGTTCATAGTTCTAGGCCGGTACTCAATCTTTTTCAGAGTCTCCCACTAGGACACGTTCGGGCTGACCCGTTTCGTGGACGCGAAACACGATCAACTCGACCCCCTCGTCTCCGGTGATCGCGGTGTGAACCTGCTTCAGAGGTACCTTCCCTGCATCGCCCGCGGCAAAAACCACATCGTCTTTACCTTCCTGCCAAAGGGTTACGCTGCCCTTGATGACATACACAAACTCCTCTCCGGGATGCCAGTGCTTTGGCAACGTCATATTCGGAGGGATTTGGACCTTACTCACGATGACTTCGGTGCCTTCTACACGCTCTAATTGGTCAGACAAGAGCATTGCTATGTTCGGTTTCTGAGCTGTGTCTGCGCTCGTCTCACTCGCCTCATGCGCGAAAATCAACGGGGTTCCGAGGCCTACCAACATCAGACTGATTACGGTTAGACGGATCCTATGCATCGTTTAGCTCCTTTGTTGGCTCGGCCCCACTACTGCGTGACTGTGCCATTTGACCTCTCCCCGTCCCCGGCGACGATTCCCGGCGAGGGTGAACGAGCAAAGTATACACTCCTTCATACGGAGGCGCTGAGACTCCAAAGCTGAGAACTCTCAGCCTACTTGTACGTTCGACAACCACCATACAAGACTAAATTAACATCGCTGGCAAGCAGGTACGCCTGCATGCTTTCGACCTCTAGCGCATAGGAGGCTGTTTCCTCCGTAAACTCTTTTGAGGGGAAGTCATTGGGAAGCAGATAAACTTGCTCGTTGTTCTCGCATCCGTGACCGGTTACGTAAAGCAGCGCCACCTTGGCTGCTTTCGAACGTTCTGCAAGCCGCTCCAAACTTGCTCGAAGCGCCTCGCGAGTTGGGTTACTTGATTCCTCAACCGCAAAACCCTTCTTCCTAAGGGCGGCAGCAACGCGCTTACGATCTCGATCGGCGCCGGGTAAGGAACTCCACTCTGTCTTGTCGTAATCGGAATACACAAGCACCAGGGCCTGATACTCACTCCCCGCAAGCGTTTCCGCCCTCGTAAACCTGGCGCTCAAACCCGCGGGAGCGACTTCAGGAATCTGAAATCCACGACTCTTCTTTTTAGTTAGGTCCACAAGGTCGGCAATGTCGACGGTGGGCTCTTCTAGTAACTCCACCAACGCACTCGCGAATGGATTCCCGCCACCTTCGCCATTGTCAAGAGTGGCGCCTCCGGACTGCGAGGCGTAGACAACCATGGGGCGTCCCGCGCTGGGTTCCAGGGTAGCCCCGCAACCAACAAAACAAAACGCCACCGCACCAAGCAGACACAAAGACCTAAAGGCCACGCACTCCTCCAACCAAGGCACATGCGCCCGCATAGGAAGGTGGTGATCGGTTGATCATTTCCATCTACGGTTTTCAGTCGTCAGCAAAAAAATTGCGATGCATATCCGCCTCATTCATTTGCTCCGATGTTTGAGATTACGCTGCAGTTTATCATTTTCGTCTGCCTTAGCGATGTCGAGCGTCGCAACTCATGATGTGGAGTTTCGACGCATAAATTGGATACCGGAAACCTCCGTCGAGAAGCCCCACTTCTCGTAGAAACCCACCATTTCGGGTAGGCAGTACAACTCAAGATGTCGGACGTTGCCCAGTATTGGGTGATTCACCATGGTATCCATCAACTTGCGACCCAAACCTTCGCTTCGAAACTCCGAGGCTACAATAATGTCGAGCAGTAGCGCCTTGAAGACGCCGTCCGTGAGCACTCGCGCAAACGCTACCAGCCGCTCCCCAGAGCTAGTGCACATCGCGAACACATGGTCCGATCCGGCAAGCATGCGACGTACCTCGTCAACCGTCCTGCCACGCGTCCACCATTCGTTCTGGTACAAGGCGACCAATTGCTGAACGTGTCCTTCGCCGAGTGTCTCGACGACTTTGAATGTTGAATCGCTCATGCCTACTGTTCCTGTTTGGCTAGCGCAAATAGTTAAACCGCGAATCAAGCGAGGGTTTCGCTATGGGTGGAATTGACTGTAATCTGCGATGCTTTCATCGACATGACCGATGCAAAGAAAATGTCCATTGAGGTCTTCGATCGTGAATTCCCGCATCCCCCAAGGTCGCGTTGCGATCCGGTGTGATGCGTGTCAACTTCATGGGAGTAGTTAGATCCTAGGCTTGGGAGGACAACCAATCTCTCGCCTCACCCATCGACCTAAACACACCAACTTTGACGGGAGAGTTGTCGGAGAGAGATTGATAAATTCGAGCCATTCCGAAGGCGAGGTCGGATGGAGCCAGTACTGCGATTACCCCACCCTGAAAGTTGGACTCATAGTGAAGATCCATCGAGACCATCTCCTCAACACCCCTTGAACTAACCTCCAAGGAAGAATAATCGGTAAGATCCCAGAGCTCGTGGCAACCAGGCGTATGCGCTGGGTCGGCAACAAGCTGAAGGACGGCTTTATGAATTTCACTATCAGTCACAACGCCATAGCATTTTGCAGAAACTAAGTTTCCGTTGATCTCATAGGAAACTGGCACGTATCCCCCAACTGATCTAACGAGGGTAGCTCAGCCGAGCACTATGCACGGCTTCTCCCCCAATATATACACCAACTTGCGTAGTTCCCGCAGCGGCTAGATAGTTGCCTAGCTTGAATAAGAGGCTTTCAGCTTCTTGGCCGCTGAGGCAAGGGCTTTGTCTCTGGTCCAGAGCGGCTCACCTGAAAGAAGAGAAGAGGTCAGAAGATGAACATCAATCAGGCCTATGCCTATTCCGTAAAGACGATGTTGATCGATGACTTCGTGCACTTCATTGTCAGAGGCAACCACGGTGGCAGGCAAAGCGCGCAAAAGCGTCAGGATCTCTCGACGATTCTTTAGACTTCCACAAGCCAGCTCTCCAATCAGATACGGGTGACAACTGACTTGGCCCTCCTCAAGAAGCGAAACGAGACCAGAGTCACCCTTTCTGAGGTGATCAACCCATATCGATGTATCTACTAAGATCATGCAGTTCGCCGTCGACGGGTGGGCTTTAGCTTCTTCTCCGTGCCCCCGAGTGCGGCCAACCGTTTGGCGCTCTCAAGAGCTATAAGCGCTTCAAGACCGAGGCGAACGAGGGCAGTTTTCTCTTTGACCCCAGTCAGCTGGGCTGCGCGTTTGATGAGATCGTTATCAATGTTCAGTGTAGTTCTCATATGCATAAGTATGCACGTTTGATGCATATGCGTCAAGAGACGGCTAGCGGATCTCGCCCTCACTTACTCGGCAAGGTTATCTCCTGCGGTACTCGTGGGCCGTGAGGTCACCAACTTCAACTCTCACCTGATCACCGTTGCACACCCCAACAATCCCGAGTATACACCCCAGTGGTGTGGCGGCTGGAGCGACTAGTTAGGCAACGCCTCCCCAATCACTCTTGGAAGACTGCATGCGAGGGTACTCAAGCCTCCCACCCAGCTTCGGCATCTAGCAGAGCCTTAGGCCACCTAATGGGCTTATCTGAAACCTGCGCCAGAGCGGATCACTATGGGTTTGGCGGGCGGAGAAGTAGACCAACCCCGCGCTCCACCTCATTAAAGCCGACGGACTCATAGATCTTCGCAGCATGGAAGTCGACGTCGGCAACTATGACGAGCGTATCGGAGCCATCGGCGAGTGTTCTACTCGAAACCTCGTAGACGAGGCGGCCGCACACGCCACGGCGACGAAAGTCCGGATGCGTAGCCACTGACTGAAAACGACCGAGTCCGTTCTCTTGATACACCCCGAGTTCTCCGACGAGTCGGTCATCGACAAAGGCACCCCACCAACCGCCAAGCCCAGCTGCGGACATCCGACGCCACCGCACGAACTGAAGCCGGGTGAATTGCTCGTAGGCAGTCGCATCGCACCCTGGGGGGGCATTCTCTAGTTGGTTCCCGATCGCCTGCTCGAAATCCTCGTCACTCTCAAGGCGTCGAACGATAACGTCTTCCGCGCACTTCTCGGGGCGCCGGACGCTGTCCGTGGTGAGGACCACGCTCCGCTCGACCGTGTAGCCAAGCGGCACGAACTGCTCGGCAGCACCGACAGAGCCATCACGAGTGTCCCAGGCAAACGCCATGTGCTGCACCCGACCGCGGCCTTCGAATGCGGCTCGGAACATGGATGGCCAACGCTCCACGTCGTTCTCCGTTGGCGGTGCCGGGAAGTAGAGAAGATTTCCCCAGTAGAACGAAGGATTGGCGGGAGCTTCAATGACCATGTGATCGCCACGATCAGTCACGACGCCGTCGAAGCGATGGAAGATCAGCTCGGTGCGTAACCCCAGTGTTGAAACGTTCACTCTATCGTTCTCCCTACGAACCGACGCGGTATGGGAGCACATCGAGTCGGGCGAAGTGTTCCGTGCGCTGCGCTACCCGGATGCGACCGCGAGCGTGACCCCAGGTCCGGTTCGCGCGAGCTGGGACGGCCGCGACGATCGCGGCAGGCCGGTTCCGGCCGGAGTCTACTTTGTGCAGCTGCGCTCGGAGGCGGAATCCACCACGAGGCGGCTCGTTCGCTTGAAGTGATACGCCTCGCATCGGTCACTCACTTCTCGGACATCTGTTCGCGCTTTTGGTGCGCAAGCGCCACCGCCTTCTGAATCCGTTTTGCGCGAGTTTCAGGTCGAGCGGCCTCTTCGATCTGCCGAATTGCAAAACTCTGTTTGCCAGGAGGCATAGCCTTGAACGCGCCCTCAACGCCTTCCGCTCGGAGCGCTTTATTGAGGTCATTTGGGATCGTTACAGCCGCCCTATCGAGAACTGTGAATTGGACAGTGATCTGGTCGCCAGTCCTGGTCTTCGTCTCACTTCGTACTGATCGCTTGATACGGATGTAGTGTTTGCCACCTCCCACGGGAAAGAGGCTCACCTTAAACGGCTCTGAGTCGTTTACACGCGCCATAACCAGGACTGGGCCCGCCGTTCCCATCGCTTGCGAAACCCTTTCAGGTACCGGGACCGCGCAGTAGTCCATTCCTTCGGCCCAATCCTCAAGCTTTGCCTTAAACGTTATCCGCTTCCCGATTGGTGGTGACGTTTTTCTAACCACGATGAATTGACCTCTCGACGCTTGCATCTGAATCCACCAGATCTCACTGGCTAGAGCTTAACCGCGTATAGCTGCAAATCCTCCGCATCATCCTTCATGCGAATGCTGCCTTCCGACTGAAACCCCAGGCGTTTCAGGAGGCTAATCGACGCTTGATTTCCCACAGCGTAATGGCGACCAACCTCGACAATTCGTGGTGGTCCTTCCCGTAGTCCATCACCGCTCTGGCCGACTCCATCGCATACCCTTTGCCCCAATACTCTGGAAGAAAGGCAAACCCGAGGTCGACATCTTCCAGCTGGTCCCTCTTTATCAGACCGCAAATCCCGATGGAGGCTTGTGAGTCTTTGAGTGCAACCAGAAACAAACCGAACCCATACTGCGAGTACATTTTGAGAAAACTCTTCTCGATGTAGCTCTTTGCATCATCCAGCGTCTGTATGTTCCTGTCCCCAATGTACTGAATCCAAGAAGGATCGTCCACTAGGCGGAAAATAAATTCCGCATCATTGGTAGTGACCCGGCGTATGGTCAATCTGTCCGTTTCGAGTGCGTTCATCCTCAATCCCCCTGCAACACACCAAGGTCACTCTTAACCACATCGGTTCAGCGACCATCCGGTTCAGCTTCACGCACCCAAGTAAGCGATTGCTGTTCCACCCACTCGCCCCGGGCATCTAGTTTATAGGCCGTGGTGAGATGCTCATTCTCGGAGGTAAAGGTATTTACGCCCCGGTTGGAGGTGGACTTCCCATTCAACCCGAAGGCTTCCGTGAGGTTCACAAAGGTTCGCGCATCCGTGAAGTGCGACACTCCCGTCCGAATTCGACCACTCGGCGAGACTTCATGGTACAGAATTTCTTTGCGCCCTGGGTGCCACAACCAATAGCCCTTCATACTGGGGCGAGCCTCGTCGCCGTAATGAAGCACGATGGTCAACTCCAACAGCTTGCCCCCGGCCGCAGGTTCAAACCACAATCCTAGCGCGTCCGGTCCGCCGTCGCGAGGCGGAATGGGTGCCCGCCATTTACCGGTACCGCCAGAGAGGTACTCGACCATGAATTCGAAGGATGCGACACCAGTCGGCGCATCGGAAGGTTGCGTCGACGCTAGGGATGGGAAACCCATTGCGAGCAGACACACTGCCAAAACCATCGCCCACCATGACGCCGCGGGACGACCTGCGTCTATAGGTTTGGGACATCTTTGAGTCAGAGTTGCTATCAATTGAGGCCTCCTAGGTAGTCGACTGAATCTAACGAAGGCAGGTCTAGCAGACACCATAACAGTGCGAAAGCAACCGCTCCTCAAGAAAACAAGCCCCGTCACGCCGCTCTTCACAACGGTCCGCCCCAAAGCAATCTACACCCAACTCCAAACACAAAAAAAGCCCGGTGCCTCAAAAGAGACACCGGGCTTTAAATCTAACTTCGAAGCTTTAAAGCTTAACCCTCGGTGGAGGCGGCAGCTTCTTCAGCGGAAGCGAAGGACTTCAACATTTCGTGAAGTGCTTTCACTTTCTCGGCTTCTTTGTGGCTGATGGTGGCAACGGCACCGTTGTCGGTCTCAACCATTTCGATGTTGGCATCGGCAAGCGCGCTCAAGCAAGCAGCAGTTGCTTCACAACCGCCGGCTTTCTTAGCCATGGCGTCGCGGGTGTAGGAACAAGCAGCGGGCTTGCTCATCTGAGCGACGGACTTGTTGGCAACCATCTTGGCGCTCTTGATGGAAGCTTCGGTTCCACCGGCGAAGACGAAAGCAAAACCGTTATCGGTAGCTTGAACGCCAACCGCAACGTCATTCTCTTGAGCTTTTTTCACGAAGTCAAAAGCAGGCATGTTAGCCATTTTGGAAGCGGTGGAGGTGCAGGTACCAGCGTTGGCCATCTTGGCACCGGAGGTGCAAGCGGCAAGCGCGCTGGAGGTGCAGTAACCGGCCGACTTGGCAGAAGCCATTTTGGCGCTGGCATCGCAGCTTTTTGCGGAAGCAGTTTTAGCACCGGCTTCACAGCTCTTGGCGGAAGCGGTTTTTACGGCACCAGCTTCACAGCTTTTTGCAGTCTCAGCGGAAGCGGTTTTAGTGCTGGCATTACAACCAGGACCGGCATAGGCGGCCCCAACAAAACTAACCATGGCGACGGCGGCAAGCGCGACGCCAAACAGACGAAGAGTGCGAGACATTCTCGAGATTCCTCCTGAGGATTGTGGGTAGCCGGACCTATCCGGCTGAACCATGAACTGTTTAAGGCAGTCCCTAGCTAAAAAGAGCTCTCGGCTGGGGCGTGACCCCTGCGCGTGCTGAGAGCGAACACTACCTAGTATATCGGCCGGGGCCTTGGCATTCCCATAGAAATGGCCTCCCGACCGCCATAAGTCCAAGTTTTACATAGGATTGCTCACTATTTGAAGCACCTTTGGACCTTCAATGGGGATACGAACATCTAACCCAAAATTGGACAAGGGCTTACAAAAGGTGGGCTACCTTGCCCCCATCCACCCGGATGGCCGTCCCATTGATGTAGGAGGCCGGCTCACCACATAAAAAGGCCACAATTTCGCCCAATTCTTGGGTCGTTCCTAGGCGCCGCGCCGGGACCGCCCGCCTCATAGCGAGCCAGGATTCCTCCATGGTGAGCCCTCCATCGCGGGCCCGCCGCTCGGCTAGCTCAGTCAGGCGGTCGGTAGCGATATATCCGGGACACACCAGGTTCGTGGTGATCCCAAAACTCGCAACTTCACGACTCAGCGCCTTGGAAAAGCCGGCCACGGCGGGGCGAACCGCCGAGGATAAGAAAAGATCTTCGTTGGGCTCGAACACGGTTCCTGAGGAAACATGGACGATCCTTCCCCACCCTGTTTCTTTCATGGAGGGAAGGGCGGCGCGCGTGAGGTCGACCGCGCTTAGAAAACTCATTCTCAGAGCAACATCGAAATCTTCGTCGGTGAGGGTTTCGAAGTCACGTCCGGCAGGACCACCGGAGTTTGTAATCAGAATGGAGGGAGCGCCTAAAGCGTCCCACGTTTTCTCAACCACCCGAGGGCCGGCTCCGGGCACGGTGACATCTTGGGCGATGCCGATGGCGTTAGCCGGGCCGATTTCGTTGAGGGCTTTTGCTGCGGCTTGAATACGTTCTTCGTTTCGGGAGATGACCGCAACGTGTGCGCCCTCTCTAACTAGGGCTTCGGCAATGCCAAAACCAATGCCGGTGGAAGCGCCTGACACGATGGCGACTTTGCCGGTAAGACCGAGATCCATCTCGTGACCTTTCTTTCATCCGATGCCGCTCCCCTCGACATAGGTGTTCGCTGTGGAACCTAAGAGAATACACCAAACGAAACCTAAAATGAAAAAGTCCGGATGCCGCCGACCCAACGCTCCCTCTGAAGCGCTGAATCGAGACACCCGGACGGATACGAACTATGGAGGTTGCTAAGCCTGTCCTTCGATGGAACGGTGTTCCAAACGATTTGTCCTGCGCTCGATATGTGTTCCCGGTTACCTGGGTACGCGTGTCTAGTAGCGCCCCGCTTTGGTAGCTAGGCCCGCTTTGGTAACTAGGCCCGCTTTGGTAACTAGGAATGTGGTACCTAGGAAGTTGGGTGGGCCATAGACCCACCCAACCTAGTCTTCAACCCTCTCCAAGGAGGTCCGATCCTGACTGCCAATCGCCGTCACATCTCAACCAAGCCAGGATCCCGAAGAGAATCGTTGAAGCTGTTGCCCGCTGCCGACTCCAGGATTTGGGGGGCCGTTAAACCACTGAGGGCCGGCATCGGGCATCAAGTTCTTGTATTGACTTATACCCGGGAACACGCTTCAGATTCCAAAAAAGTGAAGGCCGACTAGGTTTCCCCAACCGGCCCAACACAATTCTTTTTGTTACTTGCAGTTGCGCTGCGCAAAAAATGCAGGTGGTTACTAAGTTGCTACTTAGTTGCCACGCGTCTTCTTTGTCGAAGAGCTGCGTTTTGGCGCGCTCGGTTTCGACGGCTTCGAGGTGCGCGACGGCGGCGACTTCACCCGTGGCGCCGGACGACTCGGTGCCGGTTTCGACACACTGCGCCTTGGCGCGGGCTTGATCTTCGGCGGCGCCGGTTTCGGCGTCGACTTGCGCGGGGCCGGTTTCACGTTCGTCTTCCGGGGCGAGGGCGTCACTTTCGGCCGCGTGGGACGATTAGGTTGCTTGGCCACCGGTTGCCGCGCGGGCGGCTCTTTCCGCACTTCGGGCTGCCGGGTGCGATTCCGGTTTGCGGTGCTTGGCCGATCTACGGTCGGCGTTTTCGGCGTGCGCGGTTGATACTCGTTGCGGCCGCGAACCGGTTTCCTAATATTCTCTTGCTGAATATCAACTTTGGGACTGCGCGGAACACCTGGTCTTGGCTTTAACGTCGGCTTCTCAACGGTCCGCGTTTTGGGCCGCACGTTGACTGCGGTATCACCGCGGCCTCCAACGTTGCGCCCATCTTTCTTTCGTCGGTAGCGTCGATCCCAGTCGCGATCACGGTAGCGATTATTTGCGTAGTTGCCGTCGTGATAGTAGCGGTGATTGTAGTTTCGCCAGATGGGGCACCACGCATAGTAGCTTCCGCTCCCGCGATAACCCCAGGATCCGTACCAAGGGTAACGGTCGTAGTAAATGTAGTAGGGGTACGGGTTGTACAGGCAGTAGTACCAGCTCCACGAGTTCCAGCGGAACGAGTCGTAGTAGAAACCGTAGTAGTAGCCAGGCCAGTGGGGATAGTAGTACCCAAAGCTCGCGCTAACGCCGGACCGATACTGATCGTCGAGACTTGTGGAATAGCCATCCGAGTAGCCATCGCCAAGGTTGCCCTCGTCTTCAACCAGCTCTTCTTCAGGCTCGGCGACGTACTCTTCCTCAACTACCGGGGCATCTTTGCCCGTGTTGATCATGTAAGTAATGACGTGATCGCTGACACCAGCTTCTTTTAAGCGGATGATGTCGTCGACGCTGAGGCGAAACACGGTTTCATCAGCATCGATTTGCGAAAGGATAATGGCATCGGAGGCGTCGGCCCGAGTGAGGCCAATGACGTCATCGATGGTTACGGCTTGGGCCGAGCCCGCAAAGAGGATCAGGGTCCCCACTGCGAGACTCAAAATTTTGCGTGTCATGTTGCCAAAACCTCCTGGAACGAATTCGGCCCCGTTCCACTTCTCCCGATTTGGGATCCAACCCAAACTGGGATACAAACTAATTGCCTATCATTATATCTCAAGCCCTACCTCTACTGGACCGGAGTGCCAATGTTTTCCCAAATCCGGTTCTCTATATCGTAGAGGTAGCAATCGCCCGTCTTCGCGACGATAAATCCAAAGGTCTCCATGTGGCTGATATTCGAGGTGGGGATGGGCAAGGGAACCACGCTCGTGGCCTGCCCCTCCAGGGCGAAGGATTCGTCGAGGGTGACCCAGCTCTTCTTATCGGGCCGGTACTGCCACAGATCTCCTGTATCGGTGATCACCCCTCCAACTCCAAATGTACCAACAACTTGGCTCCCATGGCCCAGATAGCCGGCTTCGGGAGTCTGGGGCTGCATGAGAGCGGAGCCCACGATGCCGCCGACAAAGGCGGCGAAAATCAGACTTCCGAATCGAAAAATTGGCTTAAGGCTCATGGGGGATCCTCCTAGGTCAAAACTGAACACGGTCTACGACTATCTATACACGATTTAGGCCCGGTCTGTTCCGAACTATTTTCCAGATAACCTGTTGATTTGCAACAAGATAAGCCCTACCCCACTCGCCGCCGAGAAAAGATAGGGAGCGTCCAGGTTTTGGGTTAGGGAACCGGCTAGACCTCCTAGAACCGGGAAAAGAACCGTTCCCAGCCCCACAAAGGCCTCGTTAATGCCGGCATTGCGCCCACGCTTTTCTCGCCCGGCCAGCGAGTAGATCAAACTTGAGGAAAACAAGAGCCCCATGCTCACTCCCATAAAAGGCGCCAGCACGAAGAACCAAACGGGTTTCTGAAGAAAAGGAACGGCCAGCATGACCCCGCTGAGAACGAGAGTCGAGAGGATCAGAGGCCACGGACGGTAGTTCCAGCTCCCGGTTCGGCCTAAGAAAACAAAAGCCACGGTTTGGGTCAGAAAGGTCGCACCCAAAAACCCGCCGAATACGGATTCGCTCCATCCTCTCGCCTCCAACCATTCCGGAAGATGATGATTCATCACCGCCACCATTCCCATCGTGAACGCCGTGCCAACCCAACACACCCAGCGATAGGTGTGCAGGTGCTTCGGTTCGTAAGCATCTTCCTCGGGGGCCACGGCTTCGTGCTTTCCGCTTGAGCCCACCAAAGTTGCCGCCACCATCATCAACGCTGCGGCTACAAGAAAAACCGTAAAAAATCCCGCACGCTCAAGCAGGATGCCCCCGCACAGAAAACCGACACCCTTCCCCGAACTCCAGGCCAAGTTAAACCAACCCACCGCGCGCGCCATCGCCTTTGGCGGAACCCGATCCGCAACCGAGGCCATGAGGGCGGGCCAGAAGAAAGCCAGGGCAACTCCCAGCACCGCAAGCAGCACAAAGATCATCGCCACATGAGAAACAAAGGCGAGGAGAAGAACTCCGATGGCACCGAAGGGCAACACGATTCGCGTAAGACGCGTCCGATGTTCCGGAGTACTTTGGGAGCCGGCCCAAATGGTAAGCAAGGAATAGGGAATCGCACGGGCCGAAGCCAGCAGCCCTAGAACCAAAGTGCCGGCACCGAGTTGAAGGGCGCGGTAAGGCGCCCCGGTCATGGTGAGATAGAGCGCCATGTCCATGAGGAAGGCGGCAACCAGAATTCTAATCATGCGGGGAGACGGCGGCGGCGGCGGCTTCGGAGGCTTCGGGGGAGTCGGAGATCTGAAGATACAAACCCTGACCTGAAGCATAGGCTTTGCTCAGTTCACGATTCATAAACTCCTTAGCCCGAGCCGCAGCGTCTAAGGGGCTTGCCCCCAGAGCCAAACTGCAAGCTAAGTGCGTGGCCAGGGCGCAACCGGTTCCGCGAATGTTTCGCGAATGAACTTGTGTGGGCAGCAAACAACAGGATTCGTCGTCGAATAAAAAGAAGTCGTTTCCTGGAGAAGCGGTTAGGTGGCCGCCTTTTAAATAGACCCCGCGAGGTCCCTGAGCTTGAAGGGCATGCATGACTTCGAAAGTGTTGTCCGCATGAATCGATGTCGCCGGGGCTAGAGCCATCGCCTCGGGAACATTGGGAGTCAGAATCGTGACCCACGACATGAGGTCCTTGAGCGCCGACAGCTGATCCGGGTCGACGAGCGTGTCTCCGGAACCGCTTGCCATCACGGGGTCCAGAACCACAGCCGGAGGCTGGTTCTGTTTTAGCCAACCCAGGACAATTTGAATGTGTTCCGCCGTTGGCAAGAGCCCAATCTTGACGCCGCCCACCGCATACTCGGTTTTCAGTGTGGCCAATTGTTGCTGCAAATCGTTGGCACTCACGTCCGCCCTGGAGACAACCCCCGAGGTGTTTTGAATAGCAAGCGTGGTTAGAACCGGGAGCGGATGCAGGCCCAGGCCTCGAGCCACCGCGGTATCCAACGTTAGGCCCGCACCCCCGGAAGGGTCGAGGCCACCGATCAACAGAATTGGGGTTCGGAGACTAGCCGGTCCGGGCGACTTAGACACCACGACCTCGTTGGCAAACAGGAAGCAGAGAACAGGAGCTGCATTTCTTCTTCTCGACGCGTTTCGGGCATGCATCCAAAATACCAAGCCGCGCCAGGGCAAAGTCATACTTTACGGGATCGCTCGGGCTAAAAGCTTGAAGCGCTTCGGTCACTTCGCGCGCCATTTTCCAATCGACGGACTTGCGTTTGGTAAGACCCAAGTTTTGACTAATGCGAGCGACATGCGTATCGAGAGGCATGGTCAGTTGGGCGGGACTAACCTCGGGAAGAAGTCCTAAGTCGACTCCGTCATCGGGGCGAACCAACCAGCGAAAGTACATCTGCATGCGTTTGCACGCAGCACCCCGCGTAGGGTCCGAAAAGAAAGTGCGCACGCCCCGGGGCATTTCATCCCAAGTCATGCGGCGACGACCGGACCTAAGATGACTTTGCAGAGACACCAAAAAGCGCGACATAGAGAGAGATAGATCGGGTTCTGTAGCCTCGTACTGGCGAAGGAAAAGGGCACGTAGGGACCCTTCTTTTCGTAGCGCTCGACCCAATCCATTCAGAACCACGGCAAGATCTTCCTCGCGGATCCAACGGTAGGTGAAACCTTGGGTACGCTTTTTGTCCCTCCCATTCCAGCCGCGTAAGACCTCGGCAGGGCGTTGGTCTAACCGATCCCACAGATCCTGCAGAGCCCTCAAAATGAGATCGACCCGCCCGAAAGAAAGGCTTGCCGCCAGGAATCCGGCCACCTCACGATCTTCCGGAGCATCGAATCGCCGCACTTCCAGAAGAGGGTCGGAGTGGAGGTACTGGGACCCGTATTTAACAGCCAGTTGATCTAGAAAGGGACCCAGCTCAGGTTTCATGAACACCAGTGTGCCGCATTCCCGAGCGCTGACTCTGATCCGCTTTGGCTGGGTGCCTAAAACGAACTTGGACCGCCCGGGTGCGGAAGCGACCCGATCCCTTCGAGGTATCACCTATCAAGCTCTCTCCATTGGGAGTAAGATTTTGTTGCTCGGCGTGGTGCCTGAAGCTGGAGAAAAACAAATGAAAACCTTCGTCCTTGCTTTGCTTCTTGTCGGTTTTGCCCAAACAGGGGTGGCCGATGAATTTGGATCTCATTGGTTCGACGGAAAAGCCGAACTCGACGCTTATCGTATCACTGTCAATCGATATGGGCAGGCTCGAACCGGGCACGCGGTCGCCATCTATGTCACAGAGCCGTTTAGCGAGTCGAAGCGCGTGAAGGCCGATCGACAGCGCGAAGGCGATACCTTCAACGCGCTCAAACTAAACCTCGTGCGCGATTTTCAGACCGGGATCTATGACTACAACACCATGCTTTCCGTGTTTGTGCGCTCGGACGACTTTTCCCTATCCAAGGTGTCCTTCTCCAGCGCCGAGTGGTGCGGCCATGTTTACGAGGAGCTTTTGTTTTATCCAGGAAGAGTCGAAGGCGAATTGTTCAGCTATTTCGAAAACGAGTCCGAGTCGATCGATCTCGGGCATCCTGAAAACGGAGTTTCGGAAGACGCCCTCTTTATTCTCTTGCGCGGACTCCGGGGAGAAGCTTTAGCTGCGGGCGAGACCATGACGGTGCCGTTTCTCCCCAGCCCTTACGTGACCCGCCTAACTCACAAACGATTGGCCTGGACTCAGGCAGAAATCAAACGACGCTTTGAGAACGAGTTGGTCACCGTGCCCGCAGGCAGTTTTGAAACCATGGTGTACGACGTTTCTGTCGCCGATGACGGGCGCGAAGGCACCTTCTATGTAGAGACCGCCTACCCGCATCGCATTGTTCGCTGGAATCTATCCCCCGACACAAGCGCCGAAATGACCGGCAGCATGCGCGTCCCCTACTGGTCACTCAACGGGAATGCCCACGAACGCTACTTGAAGGAACTTGGGCTGGAATAGTCTGGGGCTCGAATAGTCTACGGAGCCAGGCGCACAATACGCTTCACGTCGGAGGTACTTCCGGTCGTTACTTTGACGAAGTAGATACCGGGCGATGTGCGGCGACCTTCAAGGTCTTGTCCGTTCCACCGCCACTCCTGACCGTTCCCGGTGGCCACAAAGCTTTGGCGTTGAACCAGACGTCCTTGCACGTCAAGAATGAGCAAGGCAATGGGGGCCCCGCTTTCGCCTCGGAAGCGAATCATGCTCTGAGACTTCATAGGGTTAGGAAACGGCTGGGCCAGAATCAGAGGTTGGCCAGGTTGAGTTTCGGGGAGTCCCAAAGACGCGCTGACAAGAAACGTCTTTGTGTCGAGACTCTTCCGCTCGTAGGGCAGGGTAGCCTCAGCTTTCACCCACCAGGTTAGGGTG
>JABDJR010000076.1 GCA_013003415.1 Candidatus Eiseniibacteriota bacterium
TCGCAATCGTTTTGAGTTTGCTACTACTGCCTAGTGGTGTTGAAGCCGAGACGATCACGTACTCGGGAACCGTGAGCTATGACGGCGTTCATATGGGAGATAGCCTGTATGTGGCTGTTATTGACACCACCGGAGTCGACGATGTCGATCTCCTGGCAATTCAATCTTATGCTCCGGGGGCTCCGCCATTCTCCGTTGGCTATTCCCTCGATTTTGACAACGAAGAAGTTGGTTCTTCTCTGATTATCGCCTCCTTCCTCGATGTCGATGGAGGTGGCATTGAAATGCTAACCGGATCCGACGTTTTCGGCTGGTACGCGGGGACCGTGACACCTACTGGGGTTTCGTCCTCAGGCTCTCAGAGTGGGCTAGACTTTGATCTTCCACGAGCTGAGATTCGTGGAACCGTTACCTTCGCTCCGGGGCAAGAATGGGCGGATATTGAATTTCACACGGATGCTTCTTGTCTTGGAAATGAGTTCCGCCCAACCTTGGAACTCACGAGCAGCGGTGAGTATGAAGTCCAGGGACTCTACGCCGGCACCTATTGTGTGCGAGCCGATGGGGAGGCAAAGCAAGGTTCGGTTGAGGTGTGCTTCGGAGATCCCAATTGCGAAACTCCAACCCTAATTACGCTTGGTGACACCGATATTCAGACCGGCGTCGATCTGGATTTCAGTGTTGTCGGTACAGAGAAGATCAGCTGGGGTGGCATCAAGAACAGGCACCCGTAATCAAAAGGAACGCGCGCTTTTCTCGCGCCATTCTGTTCATTCAGGATATGAAAAAGGGGCTCGCTTAAATGCGAGCCCCTTTCTCTGAAACTTAATTCTTGAAGGGCCTACCCAAGCCCTAGGCCACAATCGGGACATTCTTTGGGCCCCGTGGCGAAGATCATGCCGCAGGCGGGGCAAGTGATCTCGGCTGCGTTGTGGTCGACTACATGGCTTGCCGCACGCAGCTCTTCGGGGCTCGCGTTCTCATGCCAATGCATGGCCATGGCTCGTAAGGCCGAGTCATGATGTTCGCTTGCAACTGCAAGCCGGTATTTAACGCCTCAGGTATTCCCGCAGTCTTCGGGGCGTACGATGAAGGCTTCGACCCCTTGATCGAGTAGGATGCGACGCATCCGTTTGATTTCTGTGAAACCGGCTTCGGCGACGAAGGCGGAAGAAGGTTGCGAGTTCATGGCCTAAGTCCGCTAGCGGTTTTTCTTTTCTTCTTTCTTACGCTTGTCGCGCTCTTTCTTTTCTTTGACCGAGAGCTTTGCCTTGTTGCTCTTTCCTTTTTGACCCTTGTCTGCACCCTTTGCCATGATCGCCTCCTCCATGAGTTGCGTGTCTTAGTCTGATGTGATGAGGAACACCCCTCATCTCGCAAGGCTCCATCTTCTCAGAGTTAAAGCGAAGTTCTCAAGGTCTATCAGTAGGGAGTTGGGATCCATCTTTGACTGTCGATAGGGGGTCTCTCGTAATCTTCGCCATGAGGGCGGGGAGGGAGCTCAAGGTCTTCCCCAACCAGCGTTTCGTAGTGAATGGTACTCAGTAGATGCGAGATACAGTTCAGTCGCGCCTTCCTCTTAGAGTCTCCGTCGACCACGTACCAAGGGGATTCATCGGTGTCCGTGTGGGCAAACATGCGGTCTTTGGCTTTGGAATACTCCACCCACCGGTTTCTAGATTCAAGGTCCATGGGGCTGATCTTCCACCGCTTGGTGGGGTCGCTGATACGGCCCTGAAACCGTCGCTCCTGCTCCTCGTCGCTGACGGAGAACCAGTACTTAATAAGCTGGACTCCGGAGCGAATCAACATGTGTTCAAACTCGGGGCAGGCCAGAAGAAAATCTTCGTACTCTTCTTCCGTACAAAAACCCATCACCTGCTCGACGCCGGCGCGGTTGTACCAACTGCGATCGAAGAGAACAATCTCTCCGGCCGCCGGTAAGTGGCTGACGTACCTTTGAAAGTACCACTGAGTACGTTCCCGTTCGGTGGGTTTTGCCAGGGCGACAATGCGACAAATACGAGGGTTCAGCACCTGGGTGATTCGCTTGATGGTGCCACCCTTGCCCGCAGCATCACGACCCTCAAAACAAACCACAATGCGCTGGCCGGTAGAGCTAATCCAGTCTTGGAGTTTGATCAGCTCGATCTGCAGCCTCTCGAGTTCCTTTTCGTAGACTTTTTTCGATAGCTTCGTGGCTTTGGTTTCTTCGCTCATGTCAAAACTCCCGCCGTTCCCTGGGGTTCCGGCTTCTCAGCGAGATACTCCATGTCAGTTTCTACGACAAGTTTAGCAATGCGTTTCGAGAAGTAGTAAATCCGCTTCAAGTTCTCGATGATGTCCTTCTCAATACGAAACGCTACAAGACGATTGGGGTCATCGGCAACCAACCGTCTCCCAAGGTGTTTTTCGGCCAATCTCACGATGCCATTAATTTCGCCTTTGTCATCGATAACACGTTGGGCCAAAGCGTGATCATTGCGCGCCAGAGCGGTTAGGGACACCTCCACCGTTCCGGCCACGCGGTCATGGAGGGCGGACAAGATGGAGAGGGTTTCGCTACTGACTTCCAGGTTGCTCACCGTTCGCTCCAGACCGGCTTCAACCAAGTTGGTCTCGATGACGTCGCCAATGTTCTCAATGTAGTTGGCCGCCGCTATGCAGTCGTGAAGAGCTTCGGACTGAGCATCGGAAATCTCTTCTTGCGAGAGCTTACCTAGGTACGTCACCACGGCCCCATGCAGGGTATCAAGGTCATCGTCCATTCTTCTTAAGTCGCTCAAGTCATCTTCATTGCCTTGAGGGACGGCGGTTCGGGCCTTGGCCAGCATGCTCACGGCTATTGATCCTAAGCGTTCCAGTTCCAGCCGCACGCGTTGCAGGGCCAGATCTGGGGTTTGGAGAACAATAGGATCGAGGAACCTGGGTTTAATTCCGGCGTCTTTCTGAGGACGATCAGGAACGAGTCTTGTTACTAGCGCCGCGAGAGGCCCTGTAAACCAAATAAAGATGAGCGCGTTGGCGATGTTGAAGACGGTGTGCGCGTTGGCCACTTGACGTGGCGTTTCCGCGGCGAGGCGAGCGCCGGCTTCCAGAGATGCGAAAGATGGGGACATGGCTTTGACCAGCACGACGAGTTCATCGATAAAGCCAACCCAAATCAATACCCCAAGGACGTTAAAGACAATGTGTACCATGCCGGCTCTTACCGCTTCCGGAGGTTTGCCAATGGAAGCGAGAATGGCGGTGACGCAAGTTCCAACGTTTGCGCCTAAAGCGAGGGCGATTCCGGCTTCGAGTGAGATAAAACCCTGGCTGGCAAGAACGATCACGACACCTAAAGTGGCAGAGGAGCTTTGTACGAGCCCCGTGAAGAGGGCGCTCACAAGAATGCCGATCGCGGGATTGTCCATGCGCTGCATAAGAGCTATGAAAGGTTCGTAGGAGCGTAGGGGGTGAGTGCCATCGCTCATGAGTTGCATACCGAAGAACACCATGCCCAGCCCCATGATGAGGTGACCGTAGCGACGTATCCTCTTGCTCTTGGAGAGAAAAGATAAGGAGAAGCCTACGGCGACCAACAACAGCGCATAGTGAGTAACCTTAAAAGCCACAATTTGAGCCGTAACCGTGGTTCCGATGTTGGCACCAAGAATGATCCCAATAGACTGGCTCAGGCTCATTAATCCAGCGGTGATAAAACCAACCACTAGCACGGTGGTCACTGAAGAGGATTGGATGATGGAGGTGACAAACGCGCCGGCAAAAAGGGACTTGAAGCGATTCGTGGTGAGGCTTGCGAGGAGCCCTTTCATTCTGGAACCGGCAACAATTTTGAGAGCATCGGTCATCTGCTCTAGGCCGAAGAGGAAGAACGCCAGTCCCCCCAGAAGACCCATGACGATGGGAAGGATTTCAAGTTGGTTAACAGTTCCGAGTTGGTCTTCCATGCCGGTCCTCTATTCAGAGTAAGCTAAAGAGAGGCGCCCAACTAGGGAATGGGATGACTCCTCTCTGATTCGCGTTCTCAATAAGTAGAGGATAAAGATATCGCAAAAGTCAAAAACTCGCGGGGAGCTTCTTGCGATTCAAGGGATAGCGCGACGCTAATCGGATACTAAAGGTCCGCTTTTCTTTGCAAAGCCTCGCGGGTGACCTGATGGCGATACTGAAACATACGCTCAAGTTTCCGGCGGACATACCATCCAGCAAGCCACTCACTGAGCGGAGCGAGGGGGAGGGCGTACTCAATCCGATCTTCGAGCCAGCATGAGTTTTGATCTTTCGGGATCATGGAGTGGGTGTGAATCCACTTTGCGAAGGGGCCCTTCCTTTGCACATCCACAAAGCTTCGGCCCGGTTCGCAAGCCGTGTGTTCTGCGAGCCAAGTGATGCGGAACGGCTTGTGGCCGACCTTCAGTGTGACCTGTGAACCAATGTCCTCAATGCCACCGGTACGGTGCGCTAACTCGGCTGGCTCCCAGGGGGGAGTAAGGTCGTTCAGGGCCTGGGGCCTCGTGTGCCACCGGAACACATCCTCCGCAGAGGCAGGTATCTCCGATTTCTTGATGAAGGTAGGCATGTCTGGCCTCTTAACTACAGGGAAGCTGGGGTTTCGCGAGTCTCTCGCAGGATGGTGCGCAGCTCGCGCAGGTCCGAAACGACCTCGAGACCGAAGTCCTCTAGATGCGAGCGCAAGTGCGTTGCTCCAGGCCCGCCGATCATGATGAGGAAGTCCTTCGGCATTAGGCTGCGTAGAGTTTGGAGTGAGTTGATGAGGGCGGAGGCATCGACAATGTAGGAGGCGCTAAGGGCGATGGCTCTTGCCTTACTGTGGATGGCAGCGGCTGCAATTTCGTTCGCGGGAAGGTTCGCACCTAAGTATAGGGTCTGCCAGCCCTCGGAGGATGCAGCGATGTTGACGGACACGGCACCCAACTCATGCAGTTGGCCCTCGGGTGTTGCAATGAGGAGCCGTGGCGCTTGAAGGGATGGATTGAAGGAGCTGCTGACCCTCTCCAACAGGGAGCGTATAGAAGCTGTAGCAAGGTGTTCGTGCATGATGCGGAGTTCACCTCTTTGCCACAAAGCTCCTATTTCAATCATCAATGGCTCGACGAGTTCATCGAGTAAAGCACGCTCATTGAGTTCGAACTCGGCCTGTCTAAGAGTGGAGTCCAACTTCGTGGAGTCGAGATTAAGTATCGCTCTCTTGCACGCATCGCGTAGCCGCGCCACCTGCGGAGAATTTGAAACCGGGTCGGCCGTCGATGCAGAAGGCCGATTTATAGGAGTTGCCGATTCCATTTCGGTTCGATGCAGGTCTTCAAGTTGCTGGTTGGACAGGGAGGACGCATGCCGGATGCTCCACCCGCTAGCGATGGCCTGCTTTAAGAGGCTCAACCTGAGGACATCCTCTTCGCTATAAAGACGGTGTGAACCCTCGGACCGATGGGGGGAGACGACTCCGTAGCGCTTTTCCCAAGTTCTTATGCGGGCTGGGCTTAGACCAGTTCGGTTGGAAACGACCCGGATGGGGTGCAGTGGCGTGCTGTTCATAGGTCAAATCCTAGAGAAAAACTTAGGCAATGTCAAGTATTTGCTTAAGATTTAGTTTGTATTGTCGAAGTATTTACTAAGTGACGAAAAAAATATTTAAACATTGATCAATTTATGTTGACTTATTGTTTAGTTTTTGTAGAATGTCCACAAGTTACCAATGACTATCTTCCTTTTGAAAGGGGAAAACAAAATGACTAAGAACACGGAAACCACCAACTGGCCGGAACTCGCTATTGGCCTCTACGATCGTCTGACTGGCCGTGGTGCCGAGATCACCTACGAAGTGGATAATCTTCAAGTCATGGTCCCGAGTGGCACCTCGCCCGATGCCACCTCTGCAAAGTGGACGGTTAGCGGTGCTCTCAAAGTTCGCACCCGGGATGTACAGTAGTCTCGTGGTAATGCCACAAACGACTACGCATCAGTCGATCGATATGCACGGGGCCCTTCGGCTAGAAGGTCCGTGGGGTCCTGTTGCAGTTCGAGGATTGGGCTCTCGGGTTAGCATTGAGCTTGAAAAACTGCCCCCCATCCGGGGGCGGGGGGACTTGGCCACGATGTTGGACCGCTCTCATACAGCCCTATTATTCTGCGGCTTGAGTGCGGACATCTTGTATCGAGGCCAGGTGATCGGTCAGTTTGGAACTTCCATCAAACCTTCTGCCCTTAGCCGGGCAGTAACAAGATCCAAATGGTTACAGGTGAGGTGGGGCAGTCTGCTTAGGGCAGCGTTAAAGGTCTAACCATGAATGTTCCGTCACAGAAACTCCCAGATTCTTCCAAGCCAATTTTAGTAACAGGTGCCTCCGGATACATCGGTGGCCGTCTTGTGATTGAGCTTCTTAAGGCAGGCCACAAAGTTCGCTGTGCGGTGCGGACGCCTAGAAAGTTAACGCGTCACGCTTGGTCGAATGATCCTCGAGTTGAGATTGTTTCTGCGGATCTCGGAGTCCGCGAAGATGTAGAGCGCGCCACCCAAGGCTGCTCGGCAGCGTACTATTTGGTGCACTCGATGGTGGCCGCGGGTGACGATTACGCAGAGCAAGACCGCATCATGGCAAAGCTCTTTGCCGAAGCAGCAGAATCAGCGGGTTTGCAAAGAATTGTGTATCTCGGTGGGTTAGGCGAGCTGGGCGAAGACTTGTCTTCGCATCTTCGCTCTCGACGAGAAGTAGAGTCTATCCTCGCTTCGGGAAGAACTCCGGTTACTGTCCTTCGGGCCGCGATGATCATTGGATCGGGCTCGGCTTCTTTCGAAATTCTTCGTTACCTGGTGGAGCGATTGCCCGCCATGATTACTCCAAAGTGGGTGCGTACAGAGTGCCAACCCATTGCAATTGAAAACGTCCTTCACTACTTGGTCCAATGCCTTGCCGTTCCGGAGACCGCAGGTAAAACGCTCGACATTGGGTGCAGTGAGGTCATGAGCTATCACGAGATTATGGAGGTGATGGCGCAAGAGCTTGGCTTACCCAAGCGCATCGTTCTCCCCGTGCCCTTTTTAACCCCAAAACTCAGCTCTCTTTGGATTCACCTTGTTACTCCTGTGAGTTCGAAGCTTGCCCGACCTTTGGCAGAAGGGCTGCGCAATCGCGTTGTTTGTCGAAACGATGAAGCCGTAAAACTCATGCCTCAAAAACTTTTGAGTGTTCGTGAGTCGATTCACAAGGCTCTGGAACATGAAGGAACTCCTACGGTAGCCACGGCTTGGTCGAGCTCAGGGCCGGTTCCTGGAGATCCCGACTGGGCTGGTGGCAAAGTGTTTGTAGACTCCAGGAAAATTGAAATCGAGGCCTCCCCAAAGTCCGTGTACCGGGCGGTCTTAAGAATCGGCGGTGGCAACGGCTACTACGCTGCGGATTGGCTGTGGAGGGTGAGGGGATGGATGGACCAGATTGTCGGCGGACCTGGGCTCCGCAGGGGTCGTCGCGACCCGGAAGATGTTGGGTTTGGTGAAGCTCTCGACTTTTGGCGGGTGGTCGACGTGGAGCGCAACCGCCGTTTGTCCCTTCGGGCTGAGATGAAGCTCCCGGGCGAGGCTCTCTTAGAGTTTGAACTCGACCCTTTAACCGGTTCAGAGAATCCAACCACCACGATGACCCAGACGGCCAAGTTCCGGCCGAAAGGCCTTTTTGGGCTCGTCTATTGGTACCTTGTGGTTCCGCTTCACGGTATTGTTTTCAAGGGCATGATGCAGGGAATCCGGAGGGCAGCCGAGGACTACGATCGTGAAGCGGCTCAAGAAGCTACTCAAGACGGCGCCCAAGATGCTCCCGAGGCAGTCTTCCTCCCCGGCAAATAGGCACCTTCTAGCCGCTTGCTTTGAAAAAATCTCCAAGATTGCAAGATGCACGGTCATTGCAAAATGCACTCACTCCCGCCGTCTCCTGTTC
>JABDJR010000086.1 GCA_013003415.1 Candidatus Eiseniibacteriota bacterium
TCCAAGGGGTTTCGCCGATTGCCTCCGCCGCATCGTCACGAGCCAATGTTTTCTCGCGGAGATCACCGAACTTCGCTCCGGCCATCCACTCCGCACGAATCTCTTCAGCGTGGGCACGATCGGACACCGCAATGACACCCAGCTTGTAGTTCACCGGGGCGCGATACCTCTCCCGATTCTCTTGGAACCAGGCCTGGATCTCTTCCTCGGTCGGATCCGAATCGGCCGTAATCACGTTGTGATAGAGATAGTTCACCCGCATTTCTTGTTCGCGTCGGGTCATTACCTCTTTGAATGTTTCCGTCTCGTTCAATTTGTAGTCTTCGGCGGCTTGGAGGATCAGGTAGTCCTTGATCATGCGGTCGTAGACTTCTTGAAGCTGTGACACTTCCGCTCCACGTGGCCAAAGCCCGGTGGGATACCACGAAAGTTTTTCGGTAAACACTTCCGCGTTCCAGTCGGGGATTTTGTCGAACTCCACGATTACGGTCATGGCTTCATCGGCAGAGTAGGTGGGGTCCGTTCGAGTGTCGTTTAGGAACGCGTAAGGATCATCTTCCATTTCGGGGGGCGGCTCCCAGTAGTATTTGAGCATCATCAACCGCTTGCCTTCATCCGGAAACCTTGGATTGAAAGCTGTCATCAGGGAGTCCATCACGGCACGCGTTCGATTGAAGTACTTGGACTTCATCAGCTCTTGCTCAAGGATGGGATACAACTCGTCACGGGGCGCGACATCCGAAACCTCGCGACTTTCCCCGACGCGCACCACAAAAAACGTATCGCCCTCTTTCTCCAAATAGGGACCGACAATCTCACCGGGCTTGGCTCCCCAAACAGCCTTTTCCATCTCCCAATCATAGGTGCCTGAACTCACCCAACCGACCCATCCGGGTTTATCCGGATCTTCGTACTCAAGAATGGAGTACTCAAGCGCCAAATCTTCGAATGAACTTCCCTCATCCAACCGCTTTTTCATGGCCTCGGCCATGGGCAAAGTGGGAAGGAGAATCGCTTCGATTTCAACCTCGCGACCCTTGTGGCCGTAAGCCAAGGACAATTCCTCTTCAGAAACGGAAACTTTGTCTCGAATGAGCGCGGTGTTGAACGCATTGGTCATCTGCATTCTTCGATAGCGCTCAAGTCGATACCCCTGATTCTCGGGGAGTTGTGGAAAGAGTTCCAAGGAACCCAACTCCAGAAGTTTCTTGTTGATGAGGTCGTTGAGAAAGCCCTCGCGTGCGGAGAGGGAATCTAAAGCCGGCCGCGTGGTCGGCGGAATTTTCTCATAGGCTTGTATAAATTCATCTGCGGTGATGACATCTTCGCCTAGTTTCGCAAGGACAACAGGGTCGTCTTGCTTTTCGGCGGAGCTTCCGTTCTCCGTTTTCTGGCTACATCCAGAAACGACAAGAACCATGGCGAGTAGATAAGCTAAATGGCGCATCAGGCGCTGCCTCCGTGGAAACCGTGCTCCGGGTAAGGAGGGGCCTCCAAAGGGATAAAAAAATGGGGCATCTAAGAAAATGATGCCCCCAGGTCCAATCCAGAATGGCCATAAGTTTATAAGAAACGAGAGCCCTCCCACAAGCACGAAAGACCCCATTCAGAAATTGATCCCAAACTGCGGCGCTGCTAAACTTCTTAGCTCTAATCTCTTACCTGGATCATGGAACAGATATGTCAAAGCGATCGCAAGGTTTTACAGGGCTCGAGATATTCATTCTCGCCCTGTTTTTCGCCTCTGGGGCCAGCGCACTCATTTATGAGGCGGTTTGGGCCAGAAAACTCACTTATATCTTCGGCGGCTCCGCCTTTGCCATCGCGACCGTGCTTGCGGCCTATATGGCCGGCCTTGCCCTAGGAAGCGCTTGGTTTGGCAAGCGCATCGACCGCAAGGGCCACCCCCTGGTTGTTTATGGGGTCCTAGAAGGCCTGATTGGGCTTTGGGCTCTATTTCTCCCCGCTTTTTTAGGATTCGCCGATAATTTTTACGCGTGGATCTTCCAAAACTTTGAACTGGGGTCCTATCCCCTTAGCCTGATTCGGTTCGTCCTCTGCTTCCTCCTTCTTCTTGTTCCCACCACCATGATGGGTGGCACGCTGCCTGTCCTCGGTAAGCTCTTGCTCAATAACTGGCAGGGGCTCGGTTCCCGCGCCGGCTTGCTCTACGGGATCAACACCATTGGTGCGGTCGTGGGTATCGCGGCGGGGGGCTTCGTTCTGCTCCCGGCCCTTGGCATGGCGGGAGCTACCTGGCTGGCGGTTGGCATCAATCTCGCGGTCGCGGCGGCGGCCGTGTTGGCCTCGCGCAAACTCCAATACGTGGAGCCGGTAGAGGTTCAAGAGACACAGCAAGAAGAAACCTCTTCCGACACGCTTTACTCCGGTGGGCTTCGTAAAGCGATCCTCGTTGTATACGCTGCGAGCGGTTTCGCCGCCCTGGCATACGAGGTGGTCTGGACAAAGGTTCTCTCGATGATCTTGGGAACCACCACCTACGCCTTCACCTCGATGCTAACCACGTTTCTCCTTGGGCTTTCGATCGGAGCGTTTTTGTTCGGCAAGATTGCCGACCGATTTGGAAAGCCGGCACCGTTGCTTGCCGTGGTGCAACTCACCATTCCGCTCTTATCACTTCTCACTATTCCGCTGATCGAGCGACTGCCCCAGTTCTTTGTGAATCACTTCGATACCTTTGCCGGTCACTGGATCAGTTTGGAGATGTTCCGAATTCTGTTGGCCGGGGCCACCATGTTCCTCCCCACTTTGTTGATGGGCGGTACCTTTCCCCTTGTGACGCGCGCTTTCGTCGACCGAAAGAACATGGGCAGCTCGCTGGGCGTGCTCTACGCGTCCAACACCGTGGGCGCCATCTTAGGATCCTTCTTAACCGGTTTCGTGTTCATTCCACTCATAGGTCGTCAGAACTCTATTCTGCTTGCCACCTTCGTGAACCTCTTTGCTGTGGCCCTGCTACTTTCCCAACTCGGCTGGCGTAAATTTCCCACCTCCATGCGCGCGCTCGGAGGCCTGGTGATCCTGGCTTTGATCCCGGCCGTTGTTTTAGGCCTGAAGCCCTGGGATCCAAAAATTCTAACCGCCGGGGCCTACTACTATCCTCGTCAAATTGCCGAGAAGGGGTCGATCGAGGAGTACTACTCCGATAGCAACCTGATCCACTATGAGGAATCCACCGAAGCTACCATCTCGGTTTGGCAGAGCCTGCACTCCACCATCCTTCGCATCAACGGAAAGATCGACGCCTCAAGCCACGGCGACATGATCACCCAAAAGATGGTCTCCCATGTTCCCACCTTCTACACCGATGCCGAAGACGCCGAAACGGTCATCATTGGGCTTGCCTCAGGAATCAGCGTGGGAGCCCTCCTCACCCATCCGATCAAGAGCGTCGACACCGTCGAGCTTATCGAGGGAGTTGATCGCGCGGCTCGCTTTTTCGATGACTACAACGGGAACTGCCTCGACGACCCACGCTTCAATCTCATCATTAACGACGGTCGAAACCAGCTTCGTCTCTCGGACAAGACCTACGACATCATCATTTCAGAGCCCACCAACCCCTGGATCGCCGGTGTTGGTGCCCTTTTCACCAGAGAGTTTTTTCAGCTCACCAAAGATCGCATCAATCCCGGGGGCATCGTTTGTCAGTGGGTGCAGATCTATCACATGCAAGAAAAAGATGTGCAAGCCATTCTGGCCACCTTCACCGAAGAGTTTCCTTACGCGCACCTGTGGACGGGAAACCCGGGCGACCTGATCTTGGTGGGCAGCCTTGAACCTCTGGAGCTGAGCTACACCGAGCTTGAATCAAAAATTACCGGCCCTGTGCTTGAGGATATAAAGAACCTCGAGATCGATCCTATTCCCAACATGCTGAGCTACTTCATCACCGATCGTGAAGGAATCTTGGAGTTTGTCTCGGGTGTCGATCAGCGAGTCACCGACGACAATCTCTACCTCGAGTTCTCTATTCCCCGGCACATGTGGGACACCGAGAGTCAGACCAACCTCTTGGCTTTCGATCCGGTTCGAAAAAGCGCCACCACCATCCTCAAACAGATTCCCGACGACGAAACCCGCAGTGAAATTGATACCTACAGCAAGTACCACCGGATTGCTCTTGAAGCGCGGACGGTTGGACCTCCTCCCGGGTACTCCACCCTCGAAGAAGCCTATCGCGATGTTCTAAAACACGCTCCGCAAGACTGGATCGCCCGTGACCGCCTCGCCCACGATCTCAACGAGCGAGGCATCACTCAAATACAGGAAGGGTCGCTGGACCAGGCTGCTGCCACCTTCCGCGAGGTGATTGAACTAGGATCCCGAACTGAGCGCGCCTTAGCGTGGAACAACTTGGGCTACATTGAATACGTGAACAACCGTCGCGACATCGCCCTCACCTACTGGGAGAACTCGGCGAAGGAGGAAGGCCGGAGTCCGGTCATCAACTTTAACCTCGGTCTTCTTTCCGCCCAGTCCGGCGATCGCAAGAAGGCGGCCGAGTACTTTGCTAAGGCCGCTCGATTCGATCCATCCAGCGCTGAGAATCACAATAGCTTGGCTTACAACCTTGCCATGATCAACGAAGACTTAGAGCGCGCCCTTTCGCACTCACGCACGGCTGTGGAAATCAACCCCCAAGTGGAGCACCGCGCCACCCTCGGGTTTGTGCTTCTTCGTAACTCAAAGTTCGAGGAGGCTACCGGCGTGCTCGAGTCCGTGCTGGCAGAAAAATCCGACCACCATGAAGCCCAGCTTCATCTCGGTATTGCTCTGGCTAACACGGGCGACAAGGAACGATCCCGATCCTTGCTGAATGAGGTCATTGGCAAGAGCACCGACCCAGACCTTGTCACTCAAGCCAAGTCAGAAATGGAGAAGCTCTAACCGTGTCCGGAACCATGAAACAAGGTGGCGCGCTTCTCATTATCATTTTGTTGGCCCTCGTTTCCGGATCGCTTTACAACCGTGGTCCCATGGAACTTGGGTTGGTCGGAAACGAAAACTTCTATTGGGATACGGCTCTCGGTCTTCAGTCTGCAGATAGTCCAGCCCCTAATCTTAGCGGGGTGGAGAGTGTGATCTACCCCCACTTCCTGTCCCTCATCGCGGGCGATGAAGCCGGCGCCATCAAGAAAGCTCGCGTACTCCAGTCCCGCCTCTTGCTTTCCCTCTTGGGAGCCCTGGTCTTTTTCCTACTCCGAACAAAGTTATCTCCCGCCCCGGCTCTCGCCGGTTCGCTGGCCGCAGTCTTTTCTGCTCCCGCCGTGGTTAGCGCAGGCAATCTTGATCCCTCGGCTATCACCGCGGTGCTGGCCATGGTTGGCCTACTGCTTATCAGCCTTAGGAACACGCTTCCCTTTTGGATTCTCGGGGGAATCTTTCTTGGCTTGTCCGCCCTGTCGTTCCCGGCCTGGGGCTGGGCGGCTCTGGTC
>JABDJR010000106.1 GCA_013003415.1 Candidatus Eiseniibacteriota bacterium
AGAAGCCACCGGGCGGGATGCGCAATGGACCCGACTCACTCTAAAACAGGTTAGCCCACCTCGCCTCGGTTGCCAATCTTTTGCCCGGTTAACCCTGGGGGGATGCGACTCGAACTACCCGAACCGCTTTGCGTCCTGTTGGAGGATCTTGAGTAGAAGCTTCAGAGCCGGACTGGCTTGCTTCTTGTAATAGGCCGCGACCCGCAACTTTGGGAAGCGCAACAGAGACAAGGCCCGAAGCCCCTTGGAGCGCGGCGGGAGATTAACGCTAACCCCCACCCCCATGCCACTTTCTACATAGGACTCCAAAGAACTCAGGTCGGCGAGTTCGATTTCCGGAAGCCAATGCTGGCCCCTGCGTGCGAGTTCAATTTGAAACAAATCGGACAGTGGTTCCCCCGGTGGAACCGAGATAAGACTCTCGTCGCTATGCGACTTCAGTAGTGCAGCCGCGGTTCGAGCCGGATGCTTCTTCGGCACAATTAAGGCCAGACCAATATCCACCAGCGATGCTTGGGTGAGACCGGCCGGAGTTCGGGGCGAGACGGGAACAATAGCCACGTCGAGTTCATCGGATTGAACTTGAGCTAAGAGGGGTACGGTGGCGTTGCTGGCCAAAGATACGCGCACCTTCGGCATCTTCTGGCGAAACTTCCCCAAAGACTGAGGCAGGTAGTTTCGAATCACCAACTCCCCCGCTCCAATTCTTAGGAACTCGACCTCCTGGGCGAGAGCTCTCTTCATAGCAGGAAGCTGACTGAAGAACGGCTGAGAAAAGCGGTAGAGCCGCTCTCCAGAGTGAGTCAGAGCGAAGGGCCGTCGCTCGAAGAGTTTCACCTCTAGATCTTTTTCGAGCTGAATGATCTGACTGGAGACCGCAGGCTGCTGAATCCCATAGGGCATGTAGGGCAGCGCTCGGCTGATGCCACCATGACGGGCCACATAATAGAACAACTCCAAATGATGCACGTTCATTAAGGAATCCTTTGTTCGCAAACATTGATTTAATCAATATTACACGAATTTATATCGATTTCATTAATTCTCTGAGATCACCGACAATTCAATCTAGGAAAGGCAGGTGCCTCATGAATGAATTGACTCACATAAACCTAATTGCGGCCTGGGCCGGGCTATTGCTCGGTGCCCTATCGGGGCTGGGACTTGGAATGGGCTTCCACCGGGCAGATTTTATGGGTGGCTACGGCAGCCATAAGCGGCGTCTTTACCGCCTAGGACACATTTCCTTCTTTGGCCTCGGAGCAATCAACGGGTTCTTTTGGCTGACGGTGTCCATAGCCAAGGTTCAGGCTCCCCTCATCCAATCGGCCTCCATTGCCCTCCTTGTCGGAGCCGTGGCTATGCCGTTGTGCTGCCTCCTGATGGCTCATCAACCCAAGGCCCGGCTTGTGTTTTCCATTCCCGTAGTCGCCATCGTGTATGGCACGGCGGCCACTCTTCAGACCCTATGGGTGACGACATGAAACGACTCAAGAAACGTATCGGCCTTATTGCCATGAGCGGCATCCGCGCGCAGAACGCTGAATTATTGGAAGCCGGGCTGACCCTCCCTGGTTTTGTGGAGCGGAGCAAAGTGATCGCCTCTCTCCCCAGTCTCTCTCTATTGACGCTCGCGGGAATGACACCCAAGGAATTCGAGGTGGAGTACCACGAGATTCAAGACTTGAACTTGATGGAGACTCTGCCCACGAATTTTGACTTGGTGGCGATCACTTCGCTTTCTGCCCAGATCTTTGACGCCTATAAGGTGGCGTCTCGCTATCGGAAACTGAACATTCCCGTGGTTATGGGCGGTCTACATGTCACCGCCGTTCCCCACGAAGCCAAACAGTACTGCGACAGCGTGGTGGTCGGCGAAGGCGAGCCTTCCTGGCCCGAGCTCTTGCGAGATTTCGCTCGGGGTCAACTACAGCCTTTCTACTACGGAAGAACGCACGGGGAATTCGATCTGAGTCTTGCGCCGGTTCCGCGCTTCGACTTGTTGGATCCGGACAAATACAACCGACTCACGGTCCAAACCAGTCGCGGCTGCCCCCACAAGTGCACGTTCTGCGCGAGTTCCATACTGCTTACACCAAAGTACAAACTTAAACCGGTCGACAAGGTCATTGAAGAGATCCACACCATAAAAAGTGTCTGGAGCAAGCCCTTCATTGAGTTCGCCGACGACAACAGCTTTGTCCACCGCGGCCACTACAAGAAGCTACTCCGGCATCTGGCCAAGGAAAACGTCCGCTGGTTTACCGAGTGTGATGTTTCCGTAGCCGAGGACGACGAGCTCCTTGGTCTCATGCGCGATTCCGGGTGTCAGCAGGTTTTGATTGGCCTCGAAAGCCCCACCCGTGAAGGACTCGAGGACTTAGAGGGCAACTCCAACTGGAAGGCCAAACGTCAGGATCGTTATCTGGAGGCGATCCACCGCATTCAATCCCAAGGCATCACCGTCAATGGATGCTTCATCTTGGGGCTCGACACGGACACTCCTGAGGTTTTCGACAGGGTAAGGGACTTTGTCCTCGACGCGAATCTCTACGAGGTCCAAATCACCTTTCTCACCCCATTTCCGGGCACGCCCCTCTACAGCCAACTGGATGAACAGGGTCGCGTTCTGGAGCCGGGAAACTGGGACTTGTGCACCCTGTTTGACG
>JABDJR010000110.1 GCA_013003415.1 Candidatus Eiseniibacteriota bacterium
AGCCTCAACTATCTGCACTATTTCCTTTCCATGGTCCCCGACAATGCGGGTAACGAAGCCCTAGACAGTCTTCGCAAGCTTCTCATCGCTCCGGGAATCGCCATCGCCGCCATTCTCTTTTCCGAGCTTCCCATTCGCGATGGAATCCGCCAGCGCACCTTGCTTTACCCTTTGCTTGGACCGGTTCCCCGTTGGATTCTGGTTGTGGTTCGCACGGTTGCCACCGGTGCCATCTTGGCCTTCTCGGCCATCATCTTGCTTCTGATTATCCGATTCTTGCACGGGGAGGGCCTGTCCCAACTCCCACAAGAGGCCATGGCCATTGCCTTGGCAAGCTTTGCCTACACGGGGTTGTTTGGGGTGGTGCACATGGTCACCAAGCGCGGACTCTTCGCCGGGCTTGCCACGTTATTAATTTTTGATTCACCCCTGGCTCAACTTCCATTCGGAATTCGCCGGCTATCGCTGAGTTATCACACGCAAGTGTTAGGCGACCAGCTTGTTGAACTGCAGCTTCCGGTTGACTTGGGGACCCCAGAAAACTCCGTCGTTCTATCGGCCATCACCTTGCTCATCATGGCCGCCGTCTTCATCGGCATCGCGTCCTTCCTGTTTTCAAAGAAACCGCTGGGAGAGCTTTGCTGATGGACAACTGGGTCAATATCGAGAATCTCAACCTCTCTCGGGGAGGTCGACCGGTTCTGCACAATGTTTCTGCTTCCTTGTCCGGTCGCGCGGTCGGTCTGGTTGGAGCTAACGGTGCCGGCAAGTCGACGCTTATTGGAGCCATGCTTGGCGTCCTCCGAGGAACCGGTCGGATCCAAGTCATGGGACTCGACATCCCAAGCCAGGCTCGCCTCCTGCGTACGCGGGGTGGTGTCATGGCGGAACATGCCGGTATTTTTCCCGGCGGTTCCGGGGTCGACGCCGTCATGTTCGCGGGAATGTTGAGTGGTTTGGCTAAACGCGAATCCTTGCGGCGGGCTCACCGGGCTTTAGATGCTCTGGACGTGGGCGAAGAACGCTACCGTCCCGCCAATGGCTATTCCACGGGCATGCGTCAGCGCTGCAAGTTGGCTATGAGCTTGGTTCACAATCCTGAGTTTCTTATTCTCGACGAACCCACCGTGGGGCTCGATCCCCTTGGTCGCACGAAACTCCTAGAGCTTATTCGAGACCTCCGCGACGAAGGTCGTCGGATTCTCATCAGCACTCACATTCTTCCCGATGCTGAGTTTCTCTGCGACGAAATGCTCTTGCTGGCCAATGGCGCGGTTGCTTTTAGCGGTCCGGTCGATGAGTTGGTGGGGGTGGGTTCCTAACGCATGATCGCGACCGGGGTGGGAATAAACGAGGGATTTGTTGCGGCATTGAAAACCGCCGGAGTTGAAGTGGCCGACCATCAAGGGGAAGAGGTGCACTTCCTTGCCAGCCTACCCGCCGAGTACATGGCCTTTTGGAAAGTGGTGGCGGAGCATGAAGTTGAAATCCGCTCCATGAAGAAGGATGTAGGTTCCTTAGAAGACGCGGTTTTGAACGCGATGGAGGCCGGCTATGTCGCTCGATAAAGCTCCCTCCTCAGCTCATGTCATTTGGGCTATCGCCCGGCGCGAATTGGGAATTGCCTGGCGTCGGAAGCTTGTCAAAATGCTTTTCATTCTCAGTCTGCTTCCGCCTCTGGGGGTTGGCATTGCTCTTGTCGTTCGCATGATGGCAAAGGAAGCGGTGGGATTCGACCTGGAATGGGATCCGGTAACTTGGTTGTTCCGTTTCCAGACCGGGCCGGTGGCTTTGATCGCCTTGGGATTAGGAACACCGAGCGTGGCTCGCGACAGGGCTGAAGAAGTTCTCTACCTGTACGCCGTGCGACCGGTTTCGCCCTGGCATTACACGGCTGGGAAGATGGTGGCGGTTGCCGTGCCAACCATGATGCTTCTCGTCATACCCAGCATCGTGCTTGCCATTCTTCGCGACAGCATTCTCGGAGACTTGGTTGGGCCAAGCGAATCCTTCCTTCTGGTTCTCAAGGCGACCCTCGCGGCGATTGTCATGGGGGTTGGGTTTGCCGGCGTTTGTGTTGGTCCCAGTGCGGCCACGCGTCGAGGTCGGTGGGCTCTGTTAATCGCCCTCGCCGTCTTCGGTTTCCCGGAGCCTTTTAAGATTATTTACGGCCTAGATGGCATCGCCATGTTCCCGACTTCCGCTACCGCGGACCTCCAGCAAGCCTTGTTTGACGGCAATAATGTTTTGCTTGGTTTTACAGGGGGGGCCGTGTTGTTAGTCTACGGCGTACTTGGTGCTCTTTTGACCCGCGCTCGTGTAGCCACGGAGATGACTCCATGACGGCCCCCACGGTTCCGATTGCCAATCCTGCTGCCGACGCCATCGGACATTCTGTTCGCTTGGGAGATGCGACGGTCTTCTACGGCGAGGTGGTCGGGTTGAGCCGCGTGTCGCTTGCCTTTGCTCCTGGCATCACCGGCATTGTGGGGCCCAACGGAAGTGGCAAGACCACCATGATGCGCTTGCTCGTGGGTCTGGTGCAGCCGCAAGAGGGAACGGTCAACGTCTTGGGTGGTGACCCATTCAAAGATGAAGAGATTCGGACTCGTATCAGCTTTGTCCCGGCCACAGAGTGCTTCTACGACAATGTATCTGGACACACGAATCTTGAAGCCGCTTTTGTGGCTCGCGGAGAGACCCGAAAAGCGGCAAAACAACTCGCCGACGAGGCTTTGGAACTGGTGAAGCTCACCGCGGATGGGAAGCGTGCCTACCGGACTTGGTCGCGCGGCATGCGACAACGCCTCAAGTTGGGGCTGGCTCTGGCCAGCTCCTCCGATCTTGTGTTGCTCGACGAACCCTTCCTGGGTGTCGATCCCCCCAGCCGACGTCAGCTTCGGGGTCATATCGACAAACTTGGAAAACAAGGGAAGGTTGTGGTGGTTTCGTCCCACGTCCTTCACGAAGTCGAAGCGTTAACAGATCGAGTCGGTGTGTTGGCTCATGGTCGACTTCTTGGTTTTGGAAATGCCGAAGAGATCCTCCGAGAAGTTCGCGATCAACATCCTCAGCGGCTCCAAATCGAAGTTGCCGATGCTCGAGCCTTCGCGGCCATTCTCCTGCGCCTGCCGCACATACGTGAAGTGAAAGTAGAAGGCGAGCGGCGTCTTACCTTCGTCACCGAAGATCCGGAAGCGGCCTTCAAAGAAATAGCCGAGGTGGTCGTGGAGTCTGAGGCTCCCATCTACTCCCTCCAGTCTCTCGATGACACGCTTGAAGCTGTTTTTGCTCAAGTCACTTCCACCGGAACTCATCGCCTCTAATCTTCCTTCGTCTCCACCTAGGCTCCGCCTATCCTCTGCCGTCCCACGTTTTTTAACCCCAAAACAAATTGCGTCCCCGGAAGATTTGTAAAAAAGATCTACCGGCTGTATCAAGCTTCCGAACAGCGGCTCCTCTTTGCGACATATCTCGGGTCTTCTCCTGGCAGCGCCGACCGGATGGATCGGGGCTAGCCAGGAAACTAGCGTGACGATGCGGCAGGGTCCAGGCGATGCCTTACCTGTTCGGTCGCCGGGGGGAGACCCCTGGTGTCGTCGAATCGTGTGATGAGAAAACGGAATCACCCGACAACATTTGTCCATCACCGAGGAGGACCCGTGCATCTGTTATCTCCAAAACTTCAAGCGTTTGTAAGCGTGGCCGACAACGGCACGGTGCACGGCGCAGCGGGTAAGTTGCACATCACGCAGACCGGAGTGACGCAGCGCATCAAAACTCTCGAAGACGAGCTAGGGGTGACGCTCTTCTTGCGTTCACGCAAAGGAATGACTCTGACCTCGGAGGGCGAGACGCTCTACAAGTACTGCCGCTCGGTGCTCGATCTTGAGGGTCAGGTCTTTGCCAAGCTCCACGGAACCACTGAGAACGCAACCTCGCGTATTACGGTCCAAGGTCCCTCCAGCCTTCTTCGGTCCAGGGTGGCGCAGGCGGCGAAGAAGGTTTTGGAAGACCATCCGGGAGTAAGCATTTGCCTTGTTAGCTCCGATCCCGATTCGGGAACGGAAGCCCTCAAGAAAGGGATCGTCGATATCGCCATTCTTCCCGAGGAAGACGTGGCGGACGAATTTGAGGTGAAGCAGATCGAGCCCGAAATTTATTCTCTCTATGGAACTCAATCCTGGGAGGGTCGGGAGCTCAAGGATGTGGTTTCCTCAGAACGCATGATCGACATTCATAATGAGAAACGGCTCACGGAAAAATGGTTAGAAAAGTGTGGGCTGGCCAATCATGCCAAAGGTCGACGACATCTCGCCGACAACGTCGATCTGATGGCGGACTTGCTGCGTTCCGGAACGGGCTACGGGGTTCTTCCCGTTGAGTACGCCACCAAATGGAACGAGGACTTGAGCCGCTTGGGTAATGGTAAAACCATTCACCAGAAGCGGGTTCTGGCCTGGTA
>JABDJR010000166.1 GCA_013003415.1 Candidatus Eiseniibacteriota bacterium
CCTAAGGATCGACCTCTAAGTTTGGTTGCCCTTCCAGCGAAGCTTCAGAGCAGGTAACCCACTCCCTAAAACTTAGGTTTTAGTAATAGCGACGTGAGGAAGACTTCTTGCCAGCCTCTTCCTGCAGTTTTTCGATCCAACGCTCAAGCTCACTTGAGTCGAATTTGAGGTCGAGATCTTCCAGTCCTTCCAGGGCATCTTCGAGACTCCGCCCAAACTCGCTTTGGTCGAATTCTATGCCTTCAAAGTCTTTCGCCAACTCCTGGAAGTCGATTTCCCCCACCGCCTCCATCAACTCCTCGAAGTCGATGCTTTCAAGCGCGGCTGCGATTTCTTCCTCAATCCCTTCAAGGCCGTGAAGCATTTCTGGGAACACGTGCTCAAGCTCTTCTAACTCACCCAAGCTGTGATGCAACTCTTCAAGGTCCGCATGGGGGATGTGGATCGCCGGAATACGGATCTCGGGAATGTGAACGGGGGGCACATGGATCTCAGGGATACGCAGCTCGGCCAACTCATCGGCTAAGGGTGCAGGGAACACCGCGCCGAAGTCCCGATGGTCGGCCACGGCAATGGTTAGGGATCTTTCGCTACCTTTGCGGTTGAAGCGGATGACGGTTTCTTCGCCCGGATCAAGGCGGCGAATTTCGCGCGCGAGATCGCCACTATCTTCAATCTCTTCACCGTCGACTTCTAGAATAATATCGCCCGCCCGGAGACCCGCTTTTTCAGCCGGGCTATCTTCGACGACCCAAGTGACAAGGACACCGTGATCGTCCTTGGCTCCGAAGTACTCCGCGAGCTGTTGATTGACTTCCATCGTCTCAACGCCGAGGAAGCCGCGTGAACGCGTTTGAACATTCCAACGTTCTTGAGCGCTGGGAGCCCGACGTTCACGACGCTCCAAACGATCCCTCACGCGATCGGCGCGTTCCCGCATGCGCTCCCCTTTTTCTTGGAAGCGCTCTACCAATTTGCGGTGAACTTTGACCTTCTTGTCGTCATCGTCTTCGTCATCATCGAACTCAAAGTACAAAACGTTTCCGTCTTCATCGTCGTCGCTATGCCACCCGAATTTGCCGTCCTTTTTATCGCGATCGAAGAAGAACACACTGCCTTCGTGGTCATCGTCGTCATCGCTGTGCCACGAAAATTTGCCCTTCTTGTCCCGATCAAAGAAGAAGGAATGGCCATCATCATCGTCATCGTCGCCGCGGAAAATGACGATCGGGGCATCCTTGCCTTCTTTTCTCAGGCGAATAACATGACGCCCGTCCTCGTCTTCATCGACCCAAACTTCATTGCCATCCGAAGAGGTCCAGGAGCCGTCGTCTTCGAGATAGTAGACCGTGCCCTCATGGTCATCGTGGTCATGGCGATCGCGATGCTTGTTGCGAGCATGAGGGGCGTGGTCACGGTCATGATCATCGTCATCACCGTCAAAGAAGAAGTTCCGAGGGCCCCGTGGACGAGATCGATCGCCCGAGGAAGCGTCACTCAGATCGCCCAGGCGAACGTTGATGCCTCTTTCCTTGTCACCCCGCTGGACGACAACCCGAACTTTCGAGCCAGGCTTGGAGGTGCGAACCGCCTTGATGGCCTGATCGACTGAGGTTACTCGGATGTTGTCGATTTCGGTGATGACGTCATGGGAGCGAAGGCCGGCCTTGTCGGCAGGACTGCCGTCGACCACGGAAGTGATGAGGGCACCCTTCACGCGTCGCGATACTCCAATGGCGTCTCGTAAGTCTTTGTTGAGTTCTTGGAGGGAAACTCCTAACCACGCTTGATCGCGGTTCTGGGCCTGAGCGTAATCCGCTCCCGGGGCCCAGTCGCCGGCTGTTCCCAAAACGACAATCGAAGCCAGCAAAAATAGGCGGACAAGCTTCTTCATTATTTACTCCTTCAACCAAATTTTCGGTCTGGGCTAACGCCTCTGCGCTGTCCCTCTCTATCGGGATTCTACAACAGTAGTTTAGGTTGCTTCCTAGGAGACGCAGTAATCCGAGTAAAAGTTGCGCTCTAGGGTCAGTTTCTTTAGAAAGTGGCCCAAACCGGGTATCAAAGAAGTAGTAGAACCCCGGTTGGGTGTCCTAAAGCTTAGGATCCGGCCTGAAAACACCCGCGGCCGAAGAAAACTAGTGCCGCAATCAGGACGAATCCAACCACGAGGATAAACCGCGGAGAGCCGGAGGACGTGGTGGCGGGGAAGGTATCCTGGACGGCGCCCGCGAATTCTTCGACGCCGTGGGGAGCCTTTTCGGGCTTCGCGTCGAAACCGGCTTCTTTAAGAACCTCGATCGATTGCTCCACGAATTCTGCCGGCACCGCCACCCGCGTGGGACGCGCCGTACCAAAGATTCCTGTGCTCAGGCTGGGAACATGGATGAGAGGAATCATGGCCGACTGCAAGGTGTCGCGAGCCATCTGGGCTTCGAATTCGGTGCGACCGTGAAACACGATCACCGGCTGATTCTCGCTCATGTTAGTCGCACCTCATGTTCGTGGGCGTGGCCTTTGACTTAGTAATCGCCTTAGTAGTAATCGCGTACCTATTGGAACCAGGATCCATCTTAATCGGAAACTGCGGCGGCGAGGTTTTTTTCGGCCGCGCGGAGTTGCTGGGACTCACGGTATCGACCCCAAGCATGAACCACGGAAAGGAATCCGATATAGCCACCGCCGGCGGCGTACAAGAAGATAAAAGGAAGAACCAGAAAGTGGTGATTAGCCACAGCGTAGATAATCGTTGCGATGGCGTAGAGGGCGAGAAGGATCTCGGCAAAGGCCCAACCACTGAGCGGCACGCGGTATTTCTTTCCTCGCCAGCTGTCGGTCTTGGACACAATGCCGTATTTCGGCGTGCGAACAAACGGGCTTTGGTGGCCGCAGATGCCCTCGATAAAAGCGCGGGTGTTGTTGATGGCAATGCCCATTCCCCCAGCCAGAACCGCCGGAACCATGGCAAGGGACTGCCCGATGCCCCGACCTTGCAGGCGTTGCGACAGGAAGTAGAGCCAGGGGTGCCCGAAGGAGGCAATAACCAGAATCGAAGCGATTGTGAAAGAGCGATCCACTTGCGGATACTTATCGAGGGTAACCAATGCCGGCAAGGCCATGATGCAAAGTAGGAGAAGCAGCGGATACACCATGTGATTGGTCAGATGAACGATGGCCTGAAAGCGTTGGAAGACGGTGAGCTTGGATCGTAAGAGTCGCGGTAAAATCTTGACCGCCGTTTGTACCGAGCCTTTTGCCCAGCGGTATTGCTGCCCCTTAAGGCCGTTCACTTCCGAGGGAAGTTCTGCCGGAGAGGTGATGTCCGGAAGAAACACGAAGTCCCAACCCTCAAGTTGAGCCCGATAGGAGAGATCGAGATCTTCGGTGAGGGTATCGTGTTGCCAGTTTCCGGCGTCGATGATGCATTCGCGACGCCAGATTCCTGCCGTACCGTTGAAGTTCATAAACGCACCGCAGCGATTACGAACCGTTTGCTCAATCAGAAAGTGGCCATCCAGAGCCGCCGCTTGGGCGCGTGTGAGGATAGAAAAGTCCTCGTTCAAGTGAGCCCAACGAGTTTGTACCATGCCCACTTTCGGGGTATCGAAATGGCGCACCGTGTCTTTGAGGAAGGAAGCTCGGGGTAGGAAATCGGCGTCGAACACCGCAATCAAGTTACCCTTCGCAACTTCAAGGCCTTCTCGGAGAGCCCCGGCTTTGTATCCCACTCGGTTTGTGCGGTGGACATGGACGACATCGCGCCCCTGCTTCTGCCAGCCTTCGACGATTTGAGCCACGTGATCAACGGTGTCGTCGGTGGAATCGTCCAACACCTGAATCTCAAGTTTGTCGTGCGGATAGTCGAGGTTGCAGACCGTATCGATCAAACGCTTGGCGACATATCTCTCATTGAAGATAGGTAACTGGACCGTGACGAGGGGAAGTGCCTCGGGATCGGCACCTTTTGGTTCTTTGTGGCGATTCTTGTAGTAAAGAATCGCCATGACGTAGGCATGCATGCCGTAGCAGAACAAGAGAACCGCCACGAGAAAGTAGAGGGCTAAAAAGCCGACTACCCAAGCCGGAATCGCTGTCTCCAAAATTAAGAAACCCTTTGTCTAGATCCTCTTCGGGGTACTGTCCAAGAGGCCTAACTGTGACCTATTCGGCCAAAATGAGGCGTTTTACTTGGATGGTTCCCTGAGTAATTAGACGATAGAAATACACTCCAGCGGCTGAAGGCTGTCCGAAATCCGAAACCCCATCCCAGCTGATTTCAGTTCTTCCAGCGGACACATCCTGGTCTAAGAGGGTCTTAATCAGGCGACCCTGAATATCCAGAATTTCAACGACTGCTCTCCCCGGCTGATCCATCTCGAAAGCAACCACGGTTTGGGCCTGAAATGGATTGGGGGCATTTTGCCAGAGACGTACAAGATTGGCCACACCATCTAAACGGACGGGACCGAAGAACCCAGTGGTTCCGTCTCGTTGGCTGACCCTTACGCGATACCAAGGTTCCGCCGGTTTAGGGGCGGGGTCGGTCCACCGGAAATGTGAGCCACCTACCAAGGGATCGCTGACTGCAGAGAAAGAGCCCCGCTCTTCTGAAGCGCGCTCCACCCGGAACACGGTACCGGATTCGGTCTCGGAGAGCTCCCAGCCGATGACCGCGCGATCACTTTCCCATTTTGCGAAGAGATTAAGCAGCTTCACCGGGACGGCGTGTCCCACCGCAGCGAACACGTCGAGCTTGCCGTAACCAAAAGCGTTGTTGGGAACCGTTCCTGTATTCACATCGGAACGTGCGGTGTTGCTAAACACATTCACGATGGCGTCGTAGTCGTAGTTGGGATTGTCTTGAAGGATAAGCGCCACGGTTCCCGCAACGTGGGGAGCGGCTTGGCTGGTTCCCTGATTCAAAACGTGCACCCCGTCTCGCATTCTCACATTGGCCGGTACACCACCGGGGATGTCGTCGGAGAGCGCGGCGGAGATTCCAATTCCAGGGGCGACGATTTCCGGTTTCATCACATCGTTACGCAGAGGACCCTGACTCGAAAAGGGAGCCAACACTCCCGGCTGAATCGAGGAGTCGGAGTATCCGTAGGTATTGTTGTCAGAAGCCGTCCAGTTTCGTTTGGTGACGTAAGCACCAACCGCAATCACCTTTTCGGCGGAGGCCGGGCTGCTGATCATTTCTGAGAAGGAAACGGTTTCTCCGCTGAACTGAACGTCGGCCAGGCCGCCGGAGCCCGTGCGCAAGGTGCTGAGTCCCATCCAAATGTCGACTTCAACCGGGGACGCGCTGTTGTTGGTTGCCATGATGTTCCAAGTTCCAGCAACAGGTACTTGATTCTGAATGGCATCCGTAAAAATGATGCAGGCTTCTCGATCACCCGTCACCGTGTTGGTGATGGTGTTGTCGATGATGATGCTTCCTTGGCTGGTGTTCTGCTGACCGTCCTGGCCCGGACCCAAAGGCCCGAGTCCTTGGCCGTTGGGGCTCTCGGCAGAAAAGGATACGTTACCGTCGAACCACGCCTCGCACCAGGTGAAGTCGTTGTTGGCGCCCACCTGTGCGGTATGGGAGCCGATCACAAGAGGAAAGGTCCGCGTTTCACCGGCGGGGATGACAGCCTCGGCGTGAATAGCAAGGTCACCTTCGTTTCCGGAGGCGGCAACAATAATGCGTCCCGGACCTGAGAGATCCGTCAGCGCGAGATCAAGGGCCGAGGTTCCGTCGTGAGGGCCGAACTGAGATCCCAAGGACAGGTTCACCACGGCAGCTTTCTTGCCGGCACGGTCGAACATGTATTCAACGCCTTCAATGATGGCGTCGTTGGTAAAGAAAGTGTTGACCATCATGATGTCGGCTTCGGGCGCGACGCCAACATATTGATAGGCGGGACGACCATTCCCGGTTGCGCTTCCGTCACCCACTGCGCAAGAAGCGACATGGGTTCCGTGGCCAACCGTATCCGTTTGACGAGCCTGTCCCGCGTCGATCGATGCTTTGTTCCATTCGGCACCGCAGTAACTGCGACCGGAGTTACAAGGATACTCCGGGGGAGGTCCGGTCAAGCCGCCGGGATCGTTTTGATCCCAAAGGTGGGTTATCCGCGTGGTGTTGTCGGAGTCGTTTTCGAAGTCGGCATGGGAAAGATCGATTCCACTGTCGACAAGTCCTACCACCACACCCAGACCGGTACGGCTACCTTTGGGGTATGGGGGAGCGTCGGCGCCGTGTACTTGGCTGGCTCCGGTTTCACTAATGCTTGTCTCGAGCAACAGCTTGGTGGGCAGAGACAATTCAGCCCGAAACACGCCGGGTATGGTTTCCAATTCACCCAGGCGTGAGTGGGGTACCCGAACAATGGCTGTGCGCTCGGTCACCGTGGAAAGAGAAAGCCCCGATGCTCGCAGGCCTGCGGCGCCATCGCTGTGAACCACAATCAAACTGATGACCGGCTCAATGCCCGGCTCCATAGGAATGCCGGGTTCGGGAAGGTTGCTGACGGCTCCACGAAACGCAGAAGGAAAAGCGACTTCGGCATTGGGTTTAGCCTGCATGACTTGATCGAGCGAGCGTTGGACGTAGCGCACCTGGTGGGATAGCCGGCTTGGCGCCGCTCCCATCAAAAGGGGTGCCACTAAGATCGCAATAAGGGCCCAACAACTTCTTTTCATCCTTCACTCCTTCATCACTAGTTCGGCGAATACGCCAGGTGTCTTTTGAGGCTACTCCCGCTCAATCCATTGACAGGTGACAGGGCTCCCAGGTTCCAAAGAACCGACATCTTCAGGGATCATCGCATACCCATTCGCTTTGGTCATGGAGCTTAGAACACCTGATCCCTGAGGGCCGGTGGATTTAGCCACCCACTGACCCTCGTGGGTTTCCAGGTGAACGCGAACAAATTCGGTACGGCCACCCTTTCGTTTTATGGGACTCCTGAGGGTAGCTTGAAACTGAAGCGGATAATAATGGGGATACCCGGCCATTTTCTTGAGGCCGGGGAGCACAAACTGATCAAAGACCACCAGAGAAGAGACGGGATTTCCCGGGAGTCCAAAAACCGGTTTCCCTTGGATATGTCCAAAGACCTGAGGTTTTCCGGGTTTTACCCGAACCGCATAGGCTTCGACCTCTCCCATATCGCACAACACCTGTCGCGTGAAATCTTTGTCACCCACGCTGACCCCACCGCTTGTAATCAAAAAGTCGATATCGGGAAGCGCCGACTCGATCCGTTCTCGAAGTGTGGCCGCTTTGTCATGAACCAAACCGAGGTCGCAAGCATCAAAGCCCAAGCCTCGGAGCCGGTGAAGTAGGGCGATGCGATTGGAGTCTCTGATCTGACCGGGGGCTAAAGGCTCTCCCGGGGGAACGAGTTCATCGCCGGTAGAAAGTACCCCCACCCGAGGTCGGGGATACACCGAAACAGAATCAACACCCACCGACAACAGAAGGCCGAGGCTGGCCCCTTGAATGTGATGACCCGCCTCCATGAACGGAGAGCCTTTGGCCACGCTCTCTCCTGCTTTACGAATGTGAGTTCCAGAAGGAAAACCTTGAGAGACGAACAGTCGTTTCGCATCTTCCGGGTCTTTGGGAATACGACTCCGGCGTTCCTCTTCTATCCAAAAGTTCGTGTGCTCGACGGGAACGATCAGATCAACACCCGGTGGAATGGGCGCTCCGGTCATCACCCGTGCGGCTTGCCCCGAACGAATCGTGACGCGCGCATCTTTCCCCGCAGGTAAGTTGTCGACCACCTCAAGTTGAATCGGTTGGGAGACGCTGGCCGCTTTAACATCGGAGGCAAGCACCCCAAAACCATCCATGGCCGAGTTATCAAAGGGAGGCATGGCCTCAACCGCGTTCACGGTTTCTGCGAGCACAAACCCTCCGGCCTCGAGGGTTTTTCGCGGGATGGGTGTGAGCGGGCTCACGCCGGAAACCACCTTCTCTCGTGCCTCGGTCCAAGAAAGGAATTTAGCCATCGGCAGGACCTGTTGGCGGTGGCCCATGTTCGGGTGCCTGATCGTCAAGCAGAGAAAGGGCGTGGGGGAGAAGCGGTTTCAAGATTTCAAGATACTCTTTCACTCCCTTGGGACTTCCGGGCATGTTCACAATCAGAGTCTGACCGCGCATTCCCGACACCCCCCGACTTAAAACGGCGTAGGGAGTTTTTTCCAGAGTCTTCCACCGTAAAAGCTCCGAGATTCCTGGAGCCTCCTTTTCTAAAAGGGGCTTGGTGGCTTCGGGAGTGAGATCGCGCGGGGCGAAACCGGTTCCTCCGGTGGTGAGTACAAAATGAGCGCCATCATCGCAAAAGGAAATCACGGCCTCTTGAATCGCGTTGGTATCGTCGGGAACGATTCGCGCGGGAAGGGTTTCGAAACCCATGGCCTGAAGATGTTCCATAGCCACCGGCCCGCTCTTGTCCTCTTGCTCACCCCGGGCGCATCGGTCAGAAACCGTAAGCACCCCGGCCTTGAAAGTTTTGCTCACGCTCCCTCGGCTTTCGCGCTGGGCGAACTGTCATCCCCAGGATCCCGTTTCCATGTTCCGCTTTTTCCACCCTCTTTCAGGTCGAGCTGAACGTGGTGGAGAAACGCTTTGCGATCGGCGCTTTTCACCATATCAATCAAAGCCAGCCCCGCCGTACAGACGGCAGTGAGGGCCTCCATTTCGACACCGGTTTTTGCGTGGGTTTTGGCGGTGGCTTCAATTCTCACCCCTCCCGGTCGGACGTCGAACCCGACGTCGATCTGATCCAGAGCGAGGGGGTGGCAGAGGGGAATTAAGTTCGAGGTTTGCTTCGCCCCCTGGATTCCAGCAATCTTGGCCACGGTCAAAACGTCACCTTTGGGAACCGTCCCGGTCTGGATGGCTTTGACCGTTTCTGGGGCCAGGGCGACCCAGCCGCTGGCGACGGCCACCCGGTGGGAAGGTGTTTTGGCACCCACATCGACCATGCGGGCTTTTCCTTCCGCGTCTAAGTGATTGAAGGGGGCCATAAAGCGTTGATTCCTTTCCAATTAGGGCGTCCACTCCGGAGCCCTGGAGCCTGATGCTAAACCATTGAAACGAGCCTAATTGACCCCAATAGGGGGAATCAAGGCAAAGGGAAGCGGTATTCTCCATAGCCTTCGGATCGGCGCCAGTCTCAAAGTTGGTGGCGAGCCGTACCTTTGGTAGTCTCCACCCTTTCTGACGGACCCGAACCAAGGATTTTTCTCTGAAAACCCTGCTTTCCCATCGCCATCTTCTAGGGTGGCTGGCCGCTTTTGCCCTATGCCTATCCGCGCCCCATCCTGTGATGGCGGCACCTTCAGATGGTGGCTTTGGGGGTGAAGACCAGCCTGCGGTAACCATCAGTACCGCGTGGAATCAAGACGCCATCGTTCCCGGTGAGCGGGTGGTGCTGGGCATCATTGCCAATATGGGCCCCGGTTTTCACATTGGAGCCGACATCGCTCAGGAGGTGGTGGCTGGGGACTTCGATCCCATCGAAACCGTCGTCACCGTCCTGTCCGCTTCCGAAGCTCTCAACTTGGAATCCGTTCTCTTTCCTGAAGCCCATGCCGTCACCGCTTCCTATATCGAAGGGGAAGTGATGTCCTTCGACGGGCGCACCGTCTTTTATTTGCCCATGACCTTAGACGAAGATTTCGACGGATCCGAAGTTTCCGTGGAAGTTGCGGTGCACTACCAAGCCTGCGACGACGCGGTTTGTTTGTTTCCGAAAACGGATACGCTTCGGGTTTCGCTTCCCGTAGCGAGCGCTTCCAATCCAAGTGGGCAGGCGGCCCTATTCGAAAATATGCCTACCGCTTCCGCCGGTCCCGATAAGGTAGCTTTCAACGCTTTCGGACTGTCTTTCAGTATCGATACGTCTTCGTCGTTGGGTTTGGTCCTACTTCTTCTTACCGCCATGTTGGGTGGTTTTCTCTTGAACCTCACTCCCTGCGTGTTGCCCGTGATTCCCATCAAGATCATGAGCCTCTCCAACGCTGCCGGCTCGCGCGGACGCCTATTCAGCCTTGGGCTGGTGATGTCCGTTGGGGTGGTTGCGTTTTGGGTTGGTTTGGGCGTGCTTATCGCGGGTGTGAGTGGTTTTACGGCCACCAATCAGCTTTTTCAGTACCCGTGGTTCACCATTATTATTGGGGTGATCATCGCAATCATGGCGGTGGGTATGTGCGGGTTGTTTTTCATTCAGCTTCCGCAAAAAGTCTACGCCTTTAATCCCAATCGCGAGAGCTACCCGGGTTCCTTTGGTTTTGGAATCATGACTGCGATTCTCTCAACCCCATGTACGGCCCCGTTCATGGGTGCGGCCGCTGCGTGGGCCGCCACCCAAAACCCCACCACCACCCTCGCCACTTTCGGAGCGATCGGTTTTGGAATGGCGCTTCCGTATCTGGTGCTGGCCGCCTCTCCGGGGTTGGTCAAGAAGATGCCCAAGACGGGGCCGGCAAGCGAGCTCATCAAGCAAGTCATGGGCCTTCTTATGCTGGCGGCCGCGGCTTACTTTGTTGGAGTCGGACTCAGCTCCCTTTTCCTTGAAGCCCCAGATCCCCCAAGCAAGAATTATTGGTTTGCGGTGATGTTCTTTGTGGCGGCAGCCGGATTCTGGCTTCTATTCAAGACTTTTCAAATTACGAAACGTATTTCGCCCCGAGTTATCTTTGGAGTGCTTGGCCTTTTGTTCATGGTGAGTGCGGTAAGCGGAGCGAAACGACTGACCGACGATGGCCCCATCGATTGGGTTTACTACACGCCTGATCGGTTTTCCGGCGCTTTGGCCGAGGGCCAAGTTGTGGTTCTCGATTTTACGGCCGAGTGGTGTCTGAACTGCAAAAGCCTGGAACACAGTGTGCTCCAGGCCGGTTCAGTTATTGAGGCCTTAGGAGAAGCCGATGTTGTTCCCATGAAGGTGGACATCACCGGCAAAAACCCCGAGGGGAAAGCCAAGCTCAAAGAAGCGGGGCGACTCACCATTCCCCTGTTAGTGATTTATGCGCCTAACGGCAAAGAAGTTTTCAAGAGTGACTTTTACACCGTCGACCAAGTGATCGGCGCGGTGCATGAAGCCCGTGGCGATCTTGGATTAGGCACCAACCTGGCACCCTGATACACTTTGGCGCTCGGGAACCTAGTCCCCCCCAACCGGAGAGGAAAATGAAACAACTTTTAGTGATTGCGACTTTGGTAGCGAGCTTTACCATGGTTGCGTGTTCGGAAAACAAGGCTGAGGGCGACGCAACCGCTAAAGACGCAGCGGCAAAGAACGTCGACGCGGTTAAGACGGGCGCAGAGATTCAAAAGCCCAACAAAGATTTGGCGGAAGCCGAAGCCCGTCGCCAATCTCAGAACCGCGGCAAGATGGATATCGTGGCGAAGCCGGCCATTGAAACCGCGTCTCTCCGGGAAGCCCCGCCCTGGACGGTTCAAGATCTTGAAGGCAACCCCGTGTCCAAAAGTGATTTTCTGGGCAAAGTTGTCATTCTAGATTTCTGGGCAACTTGGTGTGGCCCCTGCAAAATGGAAATCCCGCACTTTATTGAGCTTCAAGAAGAGTACGGCGACAACCTTGTCATCGTGGGTGTTTCGGTTGATCGTGAGGGCCCGGCAAAAGTGGCGCCCTTCGCCGCGAAAGCCAACATCAACTACCCCATGGTGATGGTGAACAGTAAGATCGCCAAGGACTATGAGCCCATCACGAGCATTCCTACCACCTTCGTGATTACTCAAGACGGCAAGATCTACAAGCGCTACACGGGTTACCGCCCCAAAGCCATCTTCGAGAACGACATTAAAACCTTGTTAGGAATTAGTAGCTAAGTTCTATGAAGCGTATTTTCATTCAAAGCACCGGGGTCCTTGTGATCTCGGTGCTTTTTCTCAGCCTGGGTTGGCTCGTCTTTGAGCCCGTTGTTTTTGCCGCTCCGAACTTGTCCGACACGGTTCGGGCTCAGCGTGATCAAGGGCTCAAGGAAGTGCTTAACAAGCTCCTGACCGACGACGAACATCCTCTGACCGCTGATGCGACTTCTCTACTTCTCATGCAGCACTCTCTCACCGGTGAAGAGCGGTATCTTGAACGGGCAAAACAAATGGCCGAACGCGAACTGGCGCGAAAAGCCCAGTTTGTTGAGGTTTCCCCCGGCCCCTTGTTTGACGTGGCCGCCGCCGGAGGTGGAACCCTTGCCGCTGCGGAGACGCTTCTCGACCGTACCCGTGAACTCATGAAGGCAAGCCCGACGCGGGCCACCACCGATTCCTACGGGCGTTTGGTCACCGACTTCTTTAAGCGTGCGCGAGCTATGAAAAACACGCAGGCATTCAGTGAGGCACTTTCCGGAGCAGGGGCTTTGTTTGCCAGTCGGCTTCGCGCCAGCGGCAATAGCCTTCACGTTATTCCCGGCGGCAGTGAAGCCACCTTTGCGTCTCTGTCCGATCACCTTGAAGTGTTGAATGTCGCCATCGCGAGTTCCGAAGCCAGCGGTTCGCCACCTGCGGGGGAGTCGGTAGAGAAGCTGGCCCACACCATTCTGCAGCGCTATTGGAGTAGCGAACTCGGCCGCCTAGACATTCCGGGAAAGGAATACGCGGGGATGCCCGAGTTGATTGTCCCGGTATTGAACGCCCGGACCGCCGTCGCGCTCTGGCACGCGGGTCACTTGCGAAACAACCCCATGTTCAAGGGAAGAGCCCAGCGTATTCTGAACGCCGTTTATGCGGAGGGAATGAAAGCGCCGGAGTCGGCCACGGCGGTTGTAGCTGCCGGCGTATCCCTTTCTGAAACTCCGATCACCATCGCCATTGTGGGTGACCCTGGTTTGCCTGGGTTGGGCGATCTGCGACGGGCCGCGTTTTCGGTGAAAGCGCCGCACCGGGTGGTGGTCAATCTCGACCCGAATCAGAACCGGTCCCAGCTTGAGGCGCTTGGCCTCGATGGTTCCCAGGTGGCGGTGTATGTCTGGGGATATGGTTTTCGCTCCGGAGCCTTGGGATCCCCTGCAGAGATTGATCTTGCGGTGGCCGAGGCTCTTCAGAACCGACCTTCCTAAAAGTCAGAAAAGAGAGGCTCGGATGCCGGTCCTGGATTGGGCGCCATTCATTTTGGTCGGAGGCAAATCCTCGCGTTACGGGAGTGATAAGTCTCAGGCCTTGTTTGAAGGCCAAACCCTTCTCGATCACGCCATCGGCACCATTCGCGAGCTAGACCGCGAGCCTCGGCTGGTGGGTTTGGACTCTAACTCCATGTCGGAACTAGGCTTAGCCGCAATTCCAGATGAGGTCCCGCATCAGGGCCCGGTGGCGGGGATCGTGGCGGCGGCTAAGGCGAGCGAAGAGGGTTGGGGCTTGTTCTTGCCGGTCGATATGCCAAAAATTAGCAAAAAACACTTAATTTTGCTGCTGGCTCAGCCGGATTCAAGCCCGAATCAAGGCGGTTTTGCCTTTCAGGCCGCCTCCGGGTTCCAATACCGGCTTCCATGCCTCATCCATTTGGCCATTCTGAGGGAAATCAAGAAGCAACCGCCCTCTCTGGGGGGCCTTTTGAGGGTGATTCGAGCTGGCTGGATGATCTTAGAAAATCACGGATTTTCAGACGCCGATTTCCTTAATATCAATCGCCCAAGCGACCTGGGCTAGATCTGGGCGCGGATTCGTTTCCGCCGATGAGTGTCATCCAAATTGTGAAGCGCCTATCCAATTGACACCGCCTCCCCTCGACCCTACACTTCCTCGCTGTTTATATCTTCGGGCCAAGTTTCAGGGCACAGCGCCCTTTTTTGACGACTAACTCCCCAACTAAAAGGCCACATTCATGCAGGAGCAATACCTCCCGATTCTGGTCATGCTCATTATCGCAACTGGGTTTGCGGCGGTGGCATTGACCATCAGCTGGCTACTTGGGCCATCGCGTCCCGACGCCAATAAGAACGAAACCTACGAATGTGGCGTGTCTCCGGTTGGAGATGCGCGCGAGCGGTTTAGTGTGCGCTTCTATGTTGTGGCCATGCTCTTTATCGTTTTCGACTTAGAAACCGTGTTCATGTTTCCCTGGGCCGTGGTATTCAAGCAGCTTCCTACGTTCTACTTCCTTCAGATGCTCATCTTTCTTGTCATCCTTACGGTCGGCTTGGTGTATGAGTGGCGAATGGGGGCGCTGGACTGGAATACCTCACGCGGCAAGATGATTTGGAGGTCTGGCCATGACAAAGCCGCCTAAAGATCACGGTACCCCCGCTGACACCCAGCCCTTTGGCTTACCCGCCGGAGAAGTTGAGGAAGAGGGAAACCTGGAGTCGACAAACACCGATCTAGGTTTCGATCAGCGCACGGCCTTAGCACTCAAAGAACAATTCGGGGATCAGGTTTTAGAAATCGTGACCTTCCGCAAGGAATGGACCACGGTGGTGAAACCCGGGGCCTTGATCGACGTGATGACTTTTCTCCGCGATCAATGGAGTTACAAGATGTGTCACGATGTGACCTCGGTCGACCTCTACCCCCACGAGCCTCGTTTTATGGTGGTTTACCACCTCGTAAATTTGGATCGTTCTACCCGGTTTCGGGTGAAGACTCCCGTATCTAGCGACCACGCAGAAGTCGATACGGTGGTGGGGCTTTGGCCCGGCGCCAGCCTCATGGAGCGCGAAGTCTACGATCTCATGGGAATCAAATTTAAAGACCACCCGGATCTCCGTCGCGTTCTATTGCCCGACGACTGGGACGGTCACCCGCTTCGCAAAGACTACCCGCTGACCGGTTTCGATGTCGGCGTGGATACCTTTAAAGAGTGATCTCTTAACTTCTTCTACCGGAGAAATCCTTGGCAACGCTTACCGCTGAAACCCAAGAAAAAATTCGCGCCCTGAAGGACCACTACCCCGAGCGACGCTCGGCGGTGATGCCGGCTCTTCAATATGCGCAAGACGAACTTGGAGTCATTGAGCCGGAAACCATGAATGAGGTGGCCGAGCTACTCGAGGTGCCGGCCAACTTCACGGCTGAGGTGGTGTCCTTTTACACCATGTTCGACCGGGAAAAACGCGGCAAATACAAACTCGAGGTCTGCCGGAATCTTTCTTGCGCCCTGAAGGGAGCAAACAAAGTGGTTCGCCAACTGGCGGATCGATTGGGAATTGAACCCGGCGAAACGACCCCGGACGGCAAGTTCTCTTTGCTGGAAGTAGAGTGCTTGGGTGCCTGTGGTTACGCCCCCATGCTCATGGTGGGAGACACCTACTACGAATTTTTGGATAAGAAGAAAGTCGATGGAATCGTCGACGCTCTGGCCGAAGACCAGACGCCTCCGGGCGGACCCGCCGGACAGGACTGGGTCCGATGAGCGATTACAAAGGCAAACTTCTCATCACGATGCCCAACGTGCATCGCGAAAACTCCCACACCCTTGGCGTGTATCGGGAGCACGGTGGCTACACGGCTTTGGCCAAGGCCATCAAAGAAATCAAACCCGATGACCTCATTCAGATGGTCAAGGACTCCGGCCTGCGGGGTCGCGGAGGGGCCGGCTTTCCCACGGGAATGAAGTGGGGATTCGTTCCCAAAGATATCCCCAAGCCACGTTACATCGTTTGCAACGCCGACGAGGGCGAGCCCGGAACGTTTAAAGATCGCGTGATCATGGAATTCGATCCGCACCTTCTGATTGAGGGGATGGTCTTGTCCGCCTGGGCTCTCGAGTCGAACCGCGTGTTCTGCTATGTCCGCGGCGAATACGGATTGTCCATCAAGCGAATGGAGCAAGCGGTGAAGGAGGCTTATAAAGAAGGCCTTCTTGGTAAGAACATTTTGGGAAGCGGCTGGGATTGCGACTTTGATGTGTACACCGGTTCCGGTGCTTACATCTGCGGTGAAGAAACCGCCTTGTTCGATTCCCTTGAAGGGCGACGGGGTCACCCGCGTCTGAAACCGCCTTTCCCTGCCGTGAGCGGCCTCTACGGCTGCCCGACCGTGGTGAACAACGTAGAAACCTTGGCCAGCATTCCCATGATTGTGAACAAGGGTGCTGAAT
>JABDJR010000115.1 GCA_013003415.1 Candidatus Eiseniibacteriota bacterium
GTAGGTGCCCGAGGCGATTTGGCGTCGGAGGGCCTTGCGGTAGGTGCGCTTGAAATGACGCAGGGACTCCGGGCCAACCCGTCGGATGCTCTTGTAGCGGTTCTTCTGACTGTCGAGGGCGTCCATGCCTCGCGGTTCAATATTGGGCAGCTCCAATTCCTCACCCAGCATGGCCGCCAGTTCCTCTAGGGAAACTTCGACCTCAAGAACATGCGCCCCGGGAGCTTCACCCGCCTGACCTTCTCCGCCTTCGCCGGGCATTTGTTGACCCGGCTCACCTTCGCCTTGGCCGATACCCTTGGGGTTTTCCCCAAAGCGAAAACGAGGGAGTTCCACCGCGGGTAGCGGAATGGAAATCAGCTTCTTTCCCTGACGCCCAATCAGCTCACCCTTGGTGATGTACTTTCTAAGCTGTTTCTTGATACGACCACGGACGATTTGCTTGAACCGTGAGTGGTCTTGCTCGATTTTGAGAACCACGAACCACCGCCTTAACTGTTGGCGTCGCCGCGAGCAAAGATCGATGCGACGTAGTTCAGAACATCGGTTGCGGACTCTTCGTCGTAGCCGTAGTTCTTAATAAGACGGCTCTTCACGATGTCGATCTTCTCCTGAGTGGCCTGATCGACAACGCTCGAGACGAGAGTTGTGAGCTTGATCGTGTCTTTCTGATCCTCAAACAGCTTCAGTTCAAGAGCGCGCTGCAATCGGGAGTTCATTTTGTAGTTGAAGGTCTTACCTTCAATGGCCAATGCGCCGATGTAGTTCATGATTTCCCGTCGGAAATCGTCTTTGCGGCTCTCGGGAATGTCAATTTTGTCTTCAATCGAACGCATCAATCGCTCGTCGGGCTCTTCGTCGCGTCCCGTATAGGGATTCCGCACCCGCTCTTTCTGGGTGTAGGCCTTGACGTTGTCGATGTAGTTCGAACAGAGCTTGGAGACAGCTTCTTCATCGGCAGAAATGGCACGCTGAACCTCGTTCTTCACGATGTTTTCGTACTCTTCTTTAACGACACCCAACAACTCGCGGTAGCGTTGACGTTTTTCTTCGTCGTCGATCAAGGAGTGATGCTTAAGACCCGACTCCAGCTCATTCAATACCATGAACGGATTGATGGAGTTTCGACTACCGTTCTCACTGACCAGGGCGTTGGAGATCTTGTCCTGGATATAGCGAGGGGAAATACCGTCCATGCCTTCGCGTGTACTCTCTTTGCGAAGCTCTCGCACGTTGTCGTCGGTGTAACCGGGCAGGGACTTGCCATCGTAGAGCTTCAGTTTCTGAAGTAGGGTCAGTTCTGCTTTTTTAGGTTCTTCCAGGCGAGTAAGAATGGCCCACATGGCGGCCATTTCCACCGTATGCGGGGCGATATGCTTGCCGCGAATCTTGTTGGAGTTGTAGTCCTTGAGATAGATCTTAATTTCTTCCGTCAGCTTCGTGATGTAAGGCACGTCAATCTTGACGGTACGATCTCTCAAGGCCTCCATGTATTCGTTCTTTTGAAGTTTTCGATACTCGGGTTCGTTGGTGTGCCCAAGAATGACTTCATCGATGTCGGTCTGGGCGAATTTCTTAGGTTTGATGCGGTGCTCTTGAGAGGCACCCAAAAGGTCGTAGAGGAAGGCCACATCGAGCTTCAGAACTTCCACAAACTCGATCAGTCCCGGTTGGCGATGTTGAACTCGCCGTCAAAGTTAAACGCTCGGGGATCGGACTCGGAGCCAAACTCGGCGATCTTTCGGTAGTTGATGTCGCCGGTAAGCTCGGTGGAGTCTTGGTTCTTCTCGTCTTTAGGCTGGAAGGTACCGATGCCCACACGGTCTTTCTCGGACAGGAGCAAGCGACGAACCCGCACATGGTTTAGGACCTGAGTCCAGTCGCCGTTGTACTTTCGCTCAAGCTCTTCAAAACGGTGACGGCAGAACGGATCGAGCTCTCCTTCAACATGAATCTGCTTGTCATAGCTGAGGTTCTTGTTGATGGGCTCAAGGAATTCTTCGCGCACGTGCAAAGGCACGAGGCGGAGGGGATCTTCGTTCATAGGGCAGTTAATGTGGTGGCCGTGCTCTTCATCAATCCAAGAGAACGTGTAGAGGCGTCCTTCAGGCTTCCGCGAATAGGTTTCTAAACCCTTCTTGAGTAGTCGAGCGATGGTGCTTTTAGAAGATCCTACCGGGCCGTGAAGCAAAATAACCCGGCGTTCGGTTCCGTAGCGATGGGCCGCCGACTTGAAGACGCTCACGAGTTTCATCAGGGGAAGGTCAAGACCATAGACAGCATCTTTGCCGCCTCCGTCCGGATCATCGAAGAACTTGAAGCGGACAATTCGTTTCTTGGAATCGATGTACTCATCGGTTCCGTAGCCAAGAATCATGTCGTAGAGCCGTTGGTAGGCGCTGCGAGCAACGTCCGGACTCTCCGTGACAATGTCAACGTAGTCCTGGAACGATCCTTCCCATTTCAGCTCGCGAAAAGCTTCTTGGTCCTGAAGTCTTGCCAAAGCGGATTTAACATTAATATGGGACGCCATCTTCAACTCCTTGCGGACGCAGTTCTCTGCGTCGAATCGGCCCCCTAAAATGGGGAACCGCTGAAGTCAGCGCTAGGTGGGGCAAGGGAGTCTAGACCTTATTGAGGATCCCTCTTAAGTTCCGCTCCGATGGGCTAACTATCCCAATGCCCTCCCGCGCCAGCCCACTTCACACGGCCTGATATCCCAAATACCCTTGAGCCAAGGGCGAGATTCCAAGCTCCATCCCGTCCATCAAGTTTTCGGCCAAGACGCGAAAGTTCTCCAGCCTTCCACGGCAAAACTTCACTTTGAACGGATCTAAATCACTAAATCCCCTGTAAAAATCAAGGTAGACTGGTTTTGGCGCTTCGACAAGGGAACGGTCAAAAACCGCCAGCTTCTCTTAAGATTTGTCGAAATTGACCAAGATGGTATTCTTATGTGAGCCGCATTCCGATCAGGGAAAATCTATAATTCAGGAGAGTTTGTGTTGAAGTTTCGAACCCAAGTAATTTGTCTGTCGGCAGTTGTCGCTTTTGGCCTATCGGGGTGTAGCAAAAGTGAGACGGCAGAATCTGATCCACCTGCAGAAGATGTCGCCAACGACATGGCGGCCGACATCCAAGAGCAAAATACGCCTGAGAAGTTTGCTGAAGATCAAAGTCAGTTCAAGCAGGAGCCTACTCAGAGCTCCGGGTACGTCGTGGAATACGATCCTAACGCGACCTACACCCAAGACGACCTGCCCGCTGGTGGGAACTTTCTCAAGCTCAACCTGACAAACATGGACGAGGCAACCGTCAACAAAGTCATCCATCGTCTCAAAACGGAAAAACCGACTTGCGGCGATCATGGACCTGAGGTCATCGAGCAGGTGATGGCCACGCGCCCGGGTTGTTCGAGCAGTTTGATCAATGCGCGAAATATCATTCGGGAAGAAAGAATGAAAGCTCGCTCAGGAATGTAGCTCGCCTTGGTGGATGCTTAAGTCCTGAGTATTCAGACTGAGTGAGTACTTAGACTGAGTAGTTGAACTGGGGCTAGTTTCCTAGAGGACAGGAAATCTGAAGCATGACGCCGACCTTCTTGGGGTCAGTGCTTACATCGAGCCAAAGGCAAGTACCGTCTTCTCTTTCAATGCGCATGTTCTCTAGAACCGAGTCGACAGAGCGAACGAGGTGATCGGCGGTGAGAATCAGAGCGCCCGCAAAGGAGATGCTCTGGGCAACACTTTGAATCGAGGTTTTCGATTTCTGCTCTCGAGCTTCGAAGATGGGTGCAACCGGAGCCGGGGAGGCTTGGACCAAGAGTTGGGGGCCAGGCTTGTTCAGGCTCGCGATAGCCGGGGACTGGAGTTCGGGTGCTGCGGAAGTTGCGGCTGCGACGACGCAAAGGCCAAAAGTACAAAGGCATAGTGCTTTTAGAAGCGGTGTTGCCAAACGCCTTAGATGCATAATCAATCCTTCTGCTTAGCCCTAATCCTTAAGTATAGCACAAGATAAAGGTTATCCCGCCAACTTAGCCAAAAACCCTTACATCAGCGAAGGGTGTTGCCGCTCACCGTCGGGAGCTTCGCCGCGGTCCACCCTTGCCAGTGACCGGTGAGGTCACGAATCTTGGTGTAGCCGTTTTCACGTAAGATGCTTTCCGCGGTTTGAGCGCGGCGGCCGCTCTGGCAATGGACGACGATCTCATCGGATTTCGCGACCCCAAGCTCGCTCAATCTTTTCCCAAGCTCCGTGTGAGGGATATTCATGGCCCCTGGAATGTGTCCCTGGGCATACTCGGCGGTGGTTCTAACGTCCAAAATGAGGGGGGCCGATCCATCTTCGATGAGTGCCGCAAGTTCTGCGCCTGTGATCGGCGTAGCCGCATCCTTGGAGCCGCAACCGGTCCCTAAGAGAGCGCCGCTCAACAAGAGAAAGGTTGTGGCAAGCAAAATAAGAATGTGTTTCATCATGATTGGGTACCGCCTAGTCCGATGAGGATGTCTTGAGGAATACTCCTAAACTGTCGAGGAGTTCCCGGGAAAACCGCTTAGGCTTTCCCTCTAAGTCGATAGGAACGTGGCTAGTGTAGCCGGTAGCAATGAGTTGTCCCGCGATGTGGATCTCGTATTCAAAGCGAATAGCGCGGGATTTGAGCTGCGAAATCCAGGCCGAGATGTCCAAGACATCATCGTAACGGGCAGGGGCTAAGTAGCGGACATGGGACTCTGAAATAGGAAGGTAGAGGCCTTCCTTCTCTTCCATGGCCTGATAGGGGAGTCCCACCGCTCGCATGAAGTCACCGCGCATGACCTCAAACCATAGAAGGTAGTTTGCGTAGTAAGCAAAGCCCATCTTGTCGGTTTCCCCGTAGCGGACGCGGATGGTGGTGGTCACTTTGTTGCCTTCGAGCCGTACCCGTTCGGGATAGGGCTCTGGGCGATTCTGCATTGTCATTTCGCGTATACTCACGTCACTTTGTGCAAAAAGGGAAAGGACGGTCATGCCCTCGACCACGCGACTTTATCACGAACACCCAACGCTAACCGAGTTTGAGGCGCGCGTGCTGCGCAGTGAGCCCGGCGATGATGGCTCGCTCCATGTGGTTCTAGACCAAACCGCTTTTTACCCCACCGGAGGCGGCCAGCCTCACGACATTGGGTATCTTCAGGACGCCCCGGTTCTCGATGTTTGGGAGAATGGCGAAGAAGTGGTCCACCGCATCGACGGAACCGAACTTCCGGAAGCCGTGTCCGCGCGGGTCGATTGGGATCGTCGAGTAGACCACCGGCAACAGCACACGGGGCAACACATTCTGAGCCGGGCCTTTGAGCTGGTTCTGAAGGCCAGCACGATCGGATTCCACTTGGGATCGGAGAAGTGCACGATTGATCTTGATCAACTTGATCTCAGTCCGCAAAAGATCATAGAAGTTGAAGATTTGGCCAACCGCATTGTGACCGAGGACCACGAGGTCCGTCAGAGCTGGCACAAGGATGTCTCCGAGCTTCCCGAATCGATTCGTAAGAGTTTCGAGGCCGAAGGAGACATCCGCCTCATTAGCATCGGCGAATTCGACGTGAATCCGTGCTGTGGGACCCATTGTGAGAGGTCGGGGCAGGTCGGTCTGATTAAAGTCCTAAAACTCGAAAAGAATAAGAACGGGACTCGGGTGGAATTTGTTTGTGGAAGACGCGCCCTTCAAGATTATCGTGCGCGACATGAAGAGCTAGGTTCGGTGGCTAGAGATCTAACCACCGACGCTCTCGATGTGCGAAACCGGGTAGAAGCCCTACGGAGTGAGCATAAGGAAACCCGGTCACGTCTGGAAAAGGCGGACAAGGAACTTCGGCAGCTTTTGACCCAAGCCTGGGCGGAAGAGGCTCGGAAAGAGTCCAGCTCTATGCTGGTGAAAGAGCTCGATGCGTCTCGGCAGTCCTGGATGTCTCCCTTGGC
>JABDJR010000162.1 GCA_013003415.1 Candidatus Eiseniibacteriota bacterium
GTAATCGCCAGCCTCGTAGTCCAAGGGACCAAAATCGGTTTCGATGCGACCGGCTCCCCGATGGATGAACAACACCTCATCCCCATCCGCGTTGCGAAAGTGATGAGACATCGGTTCAGTAAGCCCACCAAAACTCAACTGAACATCGGCATTGGCGAGAAAGGGCACGCGACACTTCAAGTAGTCGTTCCCCAACGGGCCGTCCGCGACTCGATAGGCCCGCGGGCGAAGGTTCCCCTCAATCCGCGTCCAACCCACCGGGGGATGTGTTCGGTAGAGGTGAGCATAGGGGCCGAAGAATCCATCTCGGCCATACTCTTCTTCATAGAGACCCTCGGGGATATCCACATGGGCCTGGCGAGTTACGTTTCCACGTTTGAACATTGGTTGCCTCCAGATTCAATTCCCTAGAATGAAGGGTATCCTTTTATATCGGCCAAAAAAACTGATAGAATACTGATAATGTCGTTCAATAAATTTGATCAATACGATTGGAACCTTGATCAGCTTCGGGCCCTCGACGCCGTGGATCGCTGCGGCAGTTTTGCCCAGGCAGGGAAAGAGCTTGGGCGGGCGACGTCGGCGATCAGCTACGCCATCAATCAGCTCGAAACCGCCATCGACCTCGCGGTTTTCGATAGGTCAGGACATCGCGCGGAGCTAACGGAAGATGGTCAGGCGGTTCTTGCCCAGGGTCGCGCGGTTTTGGATCGCGCTCGCGATTTGAATCGCTCCGTTCACAAGCTGCGGGAGGGTTGGGAAAGCGAAATCCAAGTTGTGGTCGATGGCATCTTTCCCATGGTTCCGGTGCTGGATGCCATGCGAAAGTTTGGCCAGGAACGGACACCCACGCGTCTCCGCCTCATGACCGAGTACTTGACCGGAGTTGCCGAGCGATTCGAACGCGATCAAGCGGTTCTGATGCTCACCCTGCAGTACCAAGATGAACTTCGGTTTGTGGCAACGCCATTGCCTCGCTTAGAACTTCTCTTGGTGGCTCACGCTGACAACCCGGTTCATCAAATAACTAACCCCGTCACACGACAAAAGCTGCGCGACTTCGTGGAGAAACCGGTCGAAGACTCGGCGACGAAACCCCGGCAACGAGCCTCCGGCCTCCTCTTCGGAGCCGAGCAAACCTTGTCCCTCTCCGATTTCCAAAGTAAACGAGAGGCAATTCGAACCGGGGTGGGCTTTGGGTGGCTTCCCAGGCACTTGATTGCCGAGCTGGTCGCCAAGAAGGAGCTTCGCGTGATTGAGCTGGAAGAAGGTGGCGTTCACACCTTCAACCCCTACATTGTGCATCGGCGGGAGGAACTAGCCGGTCGAGGAACCCGCCTTTTTCGCCGGCTACTCCTTGAAGGCTTCAAGGGCTATGAGTAGATAGCTCCCCAGGAGTTGTCCGCAGTCAATTCCACTTAAGCATAGTTTCTGCCTTGGACCTATTGGGGGGCCGCTTCCGCTTTGGGGGGTTCATAATGAACATCGAGCTGTGGGAAGGCGATCGTGATTCCCGCATCTTTCAGCGCCCACCAAACAACCTGGTTTAGATCAGACTGCGATTTAGACCGAGCGAATGGGTCGTCGACCCACACCGACACATCAAAATCGACCGAGGACGTGCCAAACTGTTTCATAAGGAGGACGGGCTCTTTCGACGGATGTCTCCACTCGATGCCTTCCGTCGCTTTCAACAGAACTTCAAACACTTGGTTCATGTCCGATTCGTAGGCCACCCCAACGGTGGTACGAATGCGATACATGCGATCGCGTAGGGTGAAGTTCTTAACCGTCGAGGAGACCAAAACCGAATTGGGGATGATGTAGTCTTCCGAGTCCCAGGTACGAGTGACGGTCGCGCGCATACCCAGTTTAGTCACCCGAACCATGCGGCCCTCAACTTCAATGATATCCCCCGGCTTGATGGTGCGTTCCACAAGCAGGATTAAGCCGGAGACGAAGTTCTGAGTAATATTCTGCATCGCAAAACCCAGTGCGATAGCAAAGACGGCTCCGGCGGCAAAGAAAGCGGTGAGGTTAATACCCAAGGTGTGGATCGCTACGGAAAAACCAACCAGTAAGACAGAATAATAGATTAAACGTCCCGTAGCCCCGGCCGAGCCCTCGTCCTGAACGCCTTCGCGACTCAAGTAACGGACGATACCTTTCTCTAGAACCCGAGCAAGAACGAAGGTCAAGAGAGCAATCGCTATTGAAGTGAGCAGGGTCAGCCCATTGATGGATGCCCCGCCTAGCGTCACTAGGGGTCGATTCAAAATTTCCACGGCTATTTAAACCAGCCTTTGCGTCTGAAATACACCAACATCACGATCGCGCACGCCAGCATGATCCCCAAAGCCATTGGGTAACCATAGGTAAAGTTGAGTTCCGGCATGTTCCATTTCGAATCTTGGTTGAAATTCATTCCATAAAGACCGGCCACAAAAGACAGCGGAATGAAGATGGTCGCGATGATCGTCAGAACTTTCATGACTTCGTTTAGACGTTGGCTGACCAAAGAAATGTACATATCTAGGACGCTGGTCGCAATTTCTCGGTGAGACTCGATAATGTCAAAGGCTTGCCGGGTGTGATCTGCAACATCCCTTAAGTAAATACGGGTCTCGGCTGTCACC
>JABDJR010000188.1 GCA_013003415.1 Candidatus Eiseniibacteriota bacterium
CCCTAAGAGCCCCTCCCCGATGACCTCTTGAAGATGCAGGCGCCTGACTCGTTTCAAGTTTCGTCCGGGATCTGCCGCGAGCTTCGCCCACCGATGGTCGCGTCGGCCTCTCAACCAGCCCAAAACCCGACGACCCATTTCACCTCCACCCATTCCCGCAGCCAGAGCGCCGGTTAAGGGCAAGATCTCCGGGGCACTAAAACCGAGGGCGGTTTGGGGACTTGCCCACACCGCAACCACGACGGCCCCAAGGGTTGCGGGCCCGGCCCAAGGAAAGAGAACCCCGCCTAAGGGGGCTCGACTGGACCAAAGAACTTGAAACAGAGCGCCCACAACCATGCCTGTCCACACTTCACCCAAAATGGCACCGGCTAAAAGCCCAGTAAAGATGGGTTCAGAAACTAGAAGTTGACCCCACGCGGTAGTGTCTACCGCAACCCAGAATGCGACCAGGAGAAGGAGGAGGCCTTCAATCATGGGTCTTTCGTCGGAGTCACCTTGAGTTCAAACTGCATGGACCACATGCCCTTCGGTTTCAGCTCGACCTTCCAATGGGGAACGACCGAGGAGGCCTGGTAAATTCTCTCAAAACCCTCTTCGGACATAGAAACCGTTTCGACCGGAACCCGCCAAAGACCGGCGGGTCGCTCCCAATCAAGTTGCACCGCAAATCCTCGCCAACTGTCTTCCAGGGTGATCTTTTTCTGATCCTTATCTTCCCCAAAGTAATTGAAAGGCTGATCGGAGCCATCGGTCATACGATACCGGTGGGTTGGAGAATCGGGAGCGAGTAAACCAAAATTGAATTCCACCCCAAACCAGGTTTTGAGTTTGCTATCGCCCATGTTCTCGAGGGTGTAGTCGATGGTCAGGTGACTCTGATCAGCGTTGAGCCGCAGTCGTTTTTCCAACATGACGTTGTGAGGCTCCCCTTCGGCCCAAACCGTACCCTGACGACGCAGGGAAAGAATGGCCCAGCCCGGCTTGGCCACGGTGGCAACTTCATAGGCGTTATCTCTGAAGTCGCCAAGCTCCCCATAAGTTCCTTGGTGAAATGATTTGGCACTCGTGTCTTTTCTAAAGAAATGATCGATCAGGGATGTCCGGCGATAAGTGTCGTAGTGAAGAAGAGATTCCAGTCCTTCTTCTTTGGCTAGAACCAGATCATGAATGCTGGCAACGCTTCCATCCTCTGATTCCTTGGGCTGCGCCTCGGCAACCTCCTTCAAAACCGCTTGGGAAACTTTCGTGTGGTAGGCCTCGGCTCTGCGGGTTAAACCGTTCGAAAGCGCAACCGCTAGGGGCTTGTAACTCAACTCTTGAATGGACCCACCTTCGTTTGGTGAGAGAACAAGCGTCAGTTTAGAGTTCCGGAGAAAAACCTCGTTATCTCCATCGCAGTCGAAATCGTGTTGCTTGGTTTCTACCCAATCGCCGTTTTCGTAGCGGAGAGCATCGAGACTCTTTTCAGCGCGGAGAATGCGCTCATAGAGAGCGTCCCGTAAGTGCGGGAGATACAACCCCCCAAAAACACCGTGCCAATAGGCACAGTTGCACTGGGCGGCCAGAAGCAAGTCTTTGGCTTCCTCGGTTTGCCCATTGTTGTAGCTCTTGCACTCTCGGCGCAACATGAGCATCCGCTTGTTGATGTGGTCGCTTTCGGGATAACGCGAAAAGAAGTTCCGCCAGAATCCGCCCTGCACAAACTTCGCATGATCCACATTCTGGGATTCGACTTCGTTGCGCAAGTGATGGAATGAGGTCTGCTCTTCTGCAGGCAGAGACCATTCCATCATCTCGGTATAAGAGGCGGTTGGAAGATACACTTTGCCCAGAGGTTTTTCCCTCAGGCCCTCACTGGGGAAGCGGAGTTTCAACCAGTCTTGGTTCTCGACCAAAAGCTCGAAGAATTTCTTTAGCCAGCCCTGTTTGTAAACCAGCTCATGCGTGTTGGGCCAGACGCCGAACTTCTCGCCATCATCTCCAATTAACGCAACGCGATTCTCTCCCTCGGCCGCAATCCCACGCAGGAAATCAATCGTCTTTTCTGGGGGCTCAAAAGGAATGAGATAACGAAGGGCTTTGGAGATGGGATAGACACGAAGGGGAACACCCTGATCCTCGGTTAAATAGCTGCCCCACAACTGATCTTGGGGTATGCCCGCGGAAAGAAAGTGGCTGTCGTCGACCATGGTGTATTCAATGTTGGCCGCAGCCACATCTTGAACTAACCCGGGTTCCCAAACGCGTTCGGTCAGCCAGATCCCTTGAGGCGTTAACTTGAACTTCTTTTTAACCCAATCATTCAGCTTCTTGATTTGGGCGATACGATCTTCGCTTGGGATCGAGGGCAGAAT
>JABDJR010000203.1 GCA_013003415.1 Candidatus Eiseniibacteriota bacterium
GTAATAAAGCAAAGAGGGTGTTGGTGATGACTAGGTGCTGGCTAGAAAATGTGGCGAAGGCGGCCATAACTGCGGCACGAACATGATTCGGAACCGATTGAGGCCGCGAGAAGAGATCGAGACCGGCGAGGGCCCAATGAGCATCCGGGAAAGACTGATCTAGGACGGTTGCCTGTTCAAAATACTCTCTAGCCTGGGCCTTATTACCCGATTTCATGGCCTCACGACCAGCTTCGTAGAGCGCCAAGGCCTCCACGGGGAGTTCTCGTGCCCCAGCGTGCCGCATGGTTTCTCGTAGGGTCTCGCCCTTTTTCAGATCAGAATCTTGTAGCCAATAGGTACTCTGACCAAAAGCTGAAGTGACCGCAATGATCCCTAGGCACGCCGCAAGCGTGATGGACGCAGTCCAACGCATGGATTCCCTCACTTTAGTTGACACCACAGACCGCCTAACCTATATTGCTGACTTCTTTTTACGGAGTTCCCCCCCGGTTGGGGCCTGTCCTGAAGGCAGCGGATTGCAATTCGCACTACCAGTGGGTATCGGCGCTCCAAAGTTCCGGCTTTATTCTTCCTTGGTTTATGGATAGGAGTGCCCTCTTTGGTTTCCATTGCCGAGCTTCCCAAACACGTTGGGGAGAAGGTTCAACTTCAGGGTTGGCTGTATAACCGTCGTTCCAGCAAGAAATTACAGTTTTTGCTGGTTCGCGATGGTAGCGCCATGGTTCAGGGAGTCCTCGTTAAAGACGAGGTCGCGGAATCCCTGTGGGACCTGGTCGACGGCCTCACTCAGGAATCCGCCATCCGCGTCGAGGGAGAGGTTCGGGAAGATGCCCGCTCGCCGGGAGGGGTGGAGCTTGGGGTGACTGGGGTCGAGGTGATCTCCGGATCTCCCGACTATCCTATTAGCCTCAAATCCCATGGCCCCGAGTTCCTTCTCGACCACCGTCATCTTTGGTTGCGGTCCAAGCGTCCTCAGGCAGTGCTCAAGGTTCGTGACGAAGTCACCTTTGGGATTCGTGACTGGCTTCACAAAGAAGGGTTCATCAATGTAGATAGCCCCATCTTTACTCCCAATGCCTGCGAGGGCACGACCACGTTGTTTGAGACCGAGTACTTCGGTTCCCAAGCGTTCTTGACCCAAAGTGGCCAGCTCTACAACGAAGCTTCCGCCATGGCTTTCGGCAAGGTGTTTTGTTTTGGCCCCACTTTTAGAGCCGAGAAGTCCAAAACGCGTCGCCATTTGACAGAGTTCTGGATGGTCGAGCCCGAGGTTGCATTCATGGGTCTCGACGATCTCATGACCCTCATCGAAAACTTTGTAGGGGCTTTGGTGGCGCGCGTCCTAGAAAACTGCGCGGAAGAGTTGAAAGTGCTCGAGCGAGATACGGCACCCTTAGAACGGGCCGTGCCTCCCTTCCCAAGGCTTAGCTATCCCGATGCCGCCGAAATTTTAAGGGGTGGTGATACGGGTTTCGAAGACGGGGGCGACTTTGGCTCACCGGATGAAACCGAATTGAGTTCCCGATACGATCGCCCTTTGTTGGTGCATCGTTTCCCGTCGGCGATCAAAGCCTTCTATATGAAGGAAGACCCCGCCGACCCCAAGTTGAGTTTGTCAGTCGATTTGCTGGCTCCCGAAGGCTACGGCGAGATCGTGGGTGGGGGACAGCGAGAAGAGAGTCTCGAAGTCATCGAGAGAAAAATCAAAGAGCATGACCTCCCCAAGGAGGCCTTTGAGTGGTATCTCGATCTCAGACGGTACGGATCGGTCCCTCATTCCGGTTTCGGAATGGGAATCGAGCGTGCCGTATCCTGGATTTGTGGGTTGGGGCATCTTCGTGAGGCCATTCCCTTCCCCAGGATGATCCATCGTTTGAGTCCCTAAACGGGAGAGAGTTTCGACAATCGAAATAGCCGTAAGTGATTGATTTCTAGGGAGAATCGGCTTGACAAGGCCTGAGCAAGTTTCTATGCTTTTTGGTGCAGATCCAAGTGTGGTGCTACCGGGTCTGTTGCCTCAGCTGCGTCTTAGTCAGCTTGTTCCCTCTTCGAAGTCATCGCAAGATTTACCTTGTATGTAAATACC
>JABDJR010000205.1 GCA_013003415.1 Candidatus Eiseniibacteriota bacterium
CGATCAAGATGAGGAACATTGAAGATCACGTTGTGACCGTCTACGAGCCAGGACTGGCGTGCTCGTATCTTCATAGGCTGCTAGCTCCCTAGGGAGGAGCTTCGCTCTTGCAGGCGATCGCGAGGAACGACGTCGAGGACCCAGATTCCCTGGTTCTCTTCGAGCAGGTGAATGCCATCCATGTTTCCGATGAGTCCCCGCATGCGGGCCAACTCAATGGCATCGTAGTGCTCGGTGTGAAGGAGAACGTAGTTGATCCCTAGCTCTCGCAGACGAGCCACCGAAGAGCCGCTCGGGAACTCCTGCATTTCCGTGCGAACCTTCTGGGTGAGAGTAGGAACATGTGCGGCTACACCGTTGGCTATGCGTTTGCGGTGAAGGAGAGAATAGAGCTGATATCGCGCATGATGTTCTTCTTCCAGGCTTTCATCGGCCGGCATGGGGAGTTCTAGAATTGCCAAATCACCCTCAACACTTCCCAACCAGTGATAGACCTGAGGGAACCCTTTGGGTAGAGGGTCAAACATCGTGATCTGAATGGGCAGCATCAGCTCAAAGGCCGCCACAAAAATGAGCGCCGATCCCAACAAGCTTCGGGTTTTCGTGCCCCGCCCAATGATGGAAAGGCCCATCCCCGCAAGGACAGAAATGGCCAGAGACATCATGATCGCAAACCGCACCGGGGCACGGATAAAAGAGAAACCCGGGAACGCGTAAAAAAGACCCGCAAAGGGAAGAGGAATCCTGCTTTCCGGATCACCCAGGGCAGGACCCATGGCCAACACGGCTGAAAAGATGGCCAAGGTGAGATAGAACAGAAGCTCCGGTCGTTTCGGATGGCGTCGCCAACTACGATTCGCGATCCAAAAGATAAAGAGACCCAACCCAACCACGCCTGGAAACAGCGGGTGCCTCGCACTTTCGGCCCAGGGAACAATCTTGCCCAGAGGGCTGTCCGGGTTTGGGGTAACAAAATCACGTGCTTGAGCGCTATAGAGGGCAGCTTCTCCAAGAGAACGGGAGAAACCATCCTCTTGGTTTGCGTTGATGTAGGGAGCTACGAATGGGATGAGAACGCCAACCGAGAGCAGGATGACCACCACAATGATCCACGATTGGTTGGCGAGAATCTCTTTGACGGAAATCCGATCCGTAAACCACAACACCACCATGTACACCACAGCCGCTACGAGAAGAAATACTCCGGAGTAGGCACTGGACAAGAACTGGATAATGCAAATGGCGGCAAACATGAAGAGCTGGCGCTTGAGACGTGTTTCTACCCAGAGATGAAGCGTGAGCAGAGCAAAGGGGATCCACATCATGGCGAGCACATTGATTTGCCCTGCGTTGTGATACCGGAAAGGGAAAAACGCGAATAGAATCCCGGCCAAAAGAGCAGCGGTTTTGCTATCGGTGAGGTACCGCGTCAAAAGATACGCCCCCAGACCGCTCAGCAAAAACGTCAAGAGCCAGGCAACGTTGTATCCCCAGTACATGTTGCCCGACGCCCAGTTCACGGGGGCAACAATGGCAGCCAAAGAAACCATGTGATCGAAGAAGGCCACCGGGGTGGTGTGCGGATAGAAAAGCGTGGCACCAAACAGGTTCAGAGGATCGTCTCCCAGAACCTGGGCGCTCCAGGTGAGAGCGTAGAGGAGATGCATTCCATCGAGGGACGTTCCCGAAACCGGAATCATGTCGTCCATGTGCATCGGTAGGGGCCAGCTTGCAATGAGCGCAAGCCCCAAGAAGAAGAGAACGATGAGAATCAATTCATTCCGTGAAGCAATCACAGAGTGAGGGCTCCAAGATCACGCCAGTATTCGCGCAGCAGAATAGAGAGGCATTCCTGTCGGCGTGTGGAGAGGTGCATCGGGGGGGCCTGTTCGTTATCTATGAGCCTAGGCCAGGGCAGTTGCTGGCTCCAACCCTATAGTTAATTGACAGTTAGAGGCTAAGTCTATAGCTTTTCTAGGGTCCTTTCAAGGAGCAACCTGTTGACCTCCAAGCGTGAAGTATTTGACGAAATCTCGGTCCTCACCACCGAGGGACGTAACCCACAATCTACGAATCTTGATCAGCTTCCAATCCGAGCGATTCTGGAACTGATCAACGTCGAAGATCATCGCGTACCCACTGCGGTTCAAGGTGAGATTCCCTACATTGAGCAAGCGGTATCTCTCGTGGTGTCCGCATTCAAGGCGGGGGGGCGCCTGATTTACGTGGGAGCGGGAACGAGTGGCCGTTTAGGTGTACTCGATGCCGCCGAATGCCCGCCCACTTTTGGTAGCGACCCCAATATGGTGCAGGGAATTATTGCGGGCGGTATGGGGGCACTGGTTAGCGCGGTAGAAGGCGCCGAAGACGACGAAGAAAAGGGGCGCCTTGCGATTCGCGAAGCGAACGTGGGTAAGGACGATGTTGTGTTTGGAGTGGCGGCGAGTCGCCGCACCCCCTATGTGAAGGCCGCCGTCGATGAAGCTCGCGCCCTGGGAGCCAAAACTGTTTTTCTTACCATGAACCCCAGAGAGAACATCGACTTTCCCGTTGATGTTGCCATCTGCCCCGTGGTGGGCCCCGAAGTTCTCATGGGATCAACCCGAATGAAATCGGGGCTTGCCCAGAAGATGGTCATGACCATGGTGACCACGGCCGCGTTTGTTCGCATGGGGAAAACCTACGAGAACATGATGATCGATCTGATGGGGACCAGCGAGAAACTGCGTCAACGAGCGCATCGTGTGGTGATGCTGGTGACCGGTGTCAGTTACACTGAGGCTCGCGAAGCTCTGGACAAGGCAAACGGGTCGGTGAAGACGGCTCTGGTGATGATTTTAAAAGATGTTTCCGCCGAAGAAGCCGGGGCTTTGCTAAAGGCAAGCGATGGTTTCGTTCGTGGTGCTATCCAACAAGATTCCTAGGAGAATCGATGCTGACTCAACTCAAAGATCCGGGGAAGTTCACTTTGAAGGCGGCTCGAGCCATCGACGTTGAGAAAGGCGTGGTTGTCGACAACCCCGTTTTGAATGTCGACGGGGGAAAGATCGCATCATTTTCCAGTGGCGGCCAAAGCGCAGGTGGAGAAGTTATTGATTTTGGGGACGCCACGCTGCTCCCGGGACTCCATGACAACCATTGTCATCTCATGCTCAAGCCCGAGGATATTGATGCTGTGGTGTACAAGCGATCCAGTGCCACCAAGACCCTCGACGCTCTGGTCCACTCCCAACTGACCTTGCGGGCTGGTTTTACTACGGTGCGAGACCCCGGGGACTGCGATTGGCAAAACGGTATGGTCGATCTGCGGAACTTCATCAACGCCGGAAAAGTGGCCGGACCTAGAATTTTGGTGGCCCCGCACTACCTTTCCATCACCGGCGGACACGGCGATGCCAACGACTACGCTTGCGACCTATGCATGGTCGGTTTAGGGAAGATCGTCGATGGTGTCGACGAAATGCGAAAAGCGGTTCGCGAAGAAATTAAACTAGGTGCCGACTGGATCAAGTTATTTGCCAGCGGTGGTGTCTTAAGTATGGGCGACGATCCTTCCCACACCCATTACACCTATGAAGAAATCAAAGTTGCCGCCGAAGAAGCGCATCGACAGGGCGTCAAGATCACGGCTCACGCTCATGGGGCCGAGGCGGTTCGTCTTTGCGCCGAAGCAGGCTTCGACTCGGTTGAGCATTGCACCATGATCGACGAGGAAGGCATTGAGGCCATGAAAGCGAAGGGCATTTACTGTGTGCCAACGCTCTATTGTCTCGACTATCTCCAACTTCCCGAAAACCCCATGAAGCCCGACCCCTCCATCGTGGCCAAGGCCAACGACATGCGAGCGTTCCAGCGTAAACGTTTCGCCCGAATTGTTGAGGCCGAGGTACCGGTGGCTTACGGAACCGACATTGGAGTGTTTCCCCACGGCGAAAACTGGCGGGACTTTCCCTGCATGATCGAGTGCGGCATGGCGCCCATCGCGGCCATTCAGTCAGCCACCATCAACTCGGCGCGCATGAACGGTCTGGCCGATGAGCTCGGCACCCTAAACGCGGGCCAAGCCGCCGACATCATCGCGGTGCAGGGTGATCCCTCCAAAGACATCGGGGCCCTGGAGCATGTTCGATTCGTCATGAAAGATGGGGCGGTCTATCGCAATGACTAAACTTGGGGTGTGGTTTTTGGGGCTGGGGTTTGTGTTTATGGTTGCTCTGGGCTGTTCCGGCTCGGGGGGAGATAGCTCGGGAAAGACGGTGGTTCAGTTTTGGCAGTTTTGGCCAACGGAAACCTTAGAACCGATCATTACCGACTTTGAAGCCAAGCATCCTTCGATCGATGTCGAGATGCAGCAGTTGACATGGGCCAGCGGCCTAGAAAAGATCACGGCCGCAGTGGCGGCGGGTCAGCCTCCGGACTTGTGCGAGCTGGGAAGCACCTGGTTTGCCAAGTTTGCTAGCACGGGTACCCTGGCCGATGTTTCCACGACCGCGGCCGAACTTGAGTCTCAGTATCTTATGTGGGACGCCTGCCGCTACGATGGCAAAACCTACGGTCTACCTTGGCTAACCGGAACCCGAGCCCTCTTTTTCAACAAGTCCTTGCTTCAAGAGGCCGGGTTCGCTTCAGACGAGGCGCTCAAAACCTGGTCCGATCTCATTCGAGTAGCGCAGGCCATTCACAATCCCACAGACCAAGTGTATGGATACGGACTCAATAGCGGCGAGCGCTATATCCAATTCAAGAAGTTCATGCCTTACGCTTGGGGTAATGGGGGCCGTGTTCTTTCTGAAGATGGCAAACAATGCACCATCAACTCCCCCCAAGTGTTGGAAGCCTTGCGGTTTTACCTTGAGCTGAAAGAGTCGGCTTTGGTTGAGAAACAAGAAGTCCTAGACCAGGCTTTTAAGGACGGGCGCCTGGGGCTCATGGTATCGGGCGCGTGGATGCTCCGAACCATTCCCAAAGATGCGCCGGAGCTCGATTTCGGAGTCGCGTTGGTCCCTCGACCGGCCGCAGACAAGGGAACTCACGCTTCCTTTGGCGGCGGGGAGCTTCTCGTGACTTTTGGTCGGTCTAAAGAAAAAGAAGCCGCCCTAACTTTGGCCAAGTATTTGATGGAAGTCGATCAAGCCATGGCCGTGGCTCGAGTCCAACAAAGTGTGTTGCCGGCGGCTCTCGGCGCCAACAAGGATCCCTTTTTCACCGAAAATCCCATGCAGGGCGTGTTTCTAGAGCAGTTGGAGACAGCTGTGTTTCCACCCAACCACGCCCTGTGGGTTGAGATCGAAGATGTGGTTGATAGCTGGATAGAGAAAGCGGTGTACGGCAAAGAAACTCCAGAGAAAGCTCTTAACCAGGCATGCAAGGAGATTGATGCGCTTCTGGCCCGCCAACGCTGATTCCAAATCTCTGGGAACCCTGGGTTTTCTGAGTCCGTGGATCCTTTCGTTTTTGTTGGTTGGCGCCTACCCGATTCTCTTTTCGCTCTTTGTAAGTTTCACCGACTACAATCCTCTCCGGGGTGAAATGAATTGGCTGGGCTTTCTAAACTATAAGCGAGCCTTCAGCGACCCTCTTTTTTGGCAGTCCCTCAAAGTCACTCTGTTTTTTGTGGTAGGAACCATTCCTTTCACGACCACACTTTCTTTAGGTCTGGCGCTACTACTCAATCGACCCTTACGTGGGAAGTCGTTCTTTAGAGCTTCCTTCTTCTTGCCGACCGTCGTTTCGTTGGTTGTGATTTCTCTCATCTTCAAGCAGATTTACTCGCCCTTTGGACTTTTGAACGTTGTTCTCAGGTCGCTGGGTCATGGCGGCCATGAGTGGTTGCAAGATCCGGTGACCGCGCTACCCGCGGTGATGGCGATGGATGTTTGGGCGGCCATTGGCTACTACACAGTGATTTACCTTGCCGGACTGCAAACTATCCCTAAAGAACTGTACGAGGCGGCGGCGGTGGACGGCAGCACGGGGTGGCGGCGGCATCTTCATATC
>JABDJR010000206.1 GCA_013003415.1 Candidatus Eiseniibacteriota bacterium
CCCGAAGGGCTTACGGCCGTCACCGAAGGCCGCTTGGAAGTTAGGGGGTCCTTCTAATGAATTCAAGAAGGCAGCGGAGGTTCCCAACTCAAAGCGCGCTCGTGATGATCTTAGGGCTCTTTTTGGCAGGCCTAGGGGTCGCGAAAGCCCAGGCGCAATCGTCAGGGGAAAGCCGGTGGGGGGAACTCACTTTAGAAGGTTCTTCGGAGGTTACCGATCTTCTTCCTCCATCGGAGCTCTCAGGAAATCCAATTCAAGCCGAGGATCTAGATCGGTATGTCCGAGAGCTTCTTGTGGAGCTTTCTGAACTGGGTTATCCCTTTGCCGAAATCCTTCCTCGCGACTTTGATGTGAGCGAGGGGCGTGTTACCGGAACCTTGAAAATTGAACTGGGGGCCAGGCCGACGTTGACCGGTATCGTGCTCAAGGGAGCCGCGGTGACAAAGCCCAACACGGTGATGCGCTTGGGAGGCGTGAAAAAGGGAGAGCTCTTTCGGGGCTCGATGCTTCAGACCACGCGAGAAAAACTGTTGCGTTCGGGACTTTTTCAAACCGTGGGAGAACTCACTTTAGAACCTGGGCCATCTCAAAACGAGGTCGTGTTCAGCGCCGAAGCGGTTGAGCCTGCTTACACACGATTCGCCGGCGTGCTGGGTGTGGGTGGGCCAGATTCAAAATTGACGGGACTGCTCCGACTGGAGCTCCTGAATATTGCCGGAACTGCCCGTGAGGGTAGCGCCCATTGGGAGAATCAAGGGCAAGGCATTACCCGATTCAGTCTGTCCTACCGCGAACCCTGGCTTCCCATCCTTCCCGTGGGAGTTTCCGGTGCCCTTCGAAACGATGTGAATGAGGGAGTCTATTCCTATACAAATTGGGAGCTTAGGGGAGACCTTTCCGCCGGGTCGAGCTGGCGGTTTGGGTTGGGTTGGGGAGGCGCGCGCGCCGTGAATACAGGGAGCTCAACGCAAAACGAGCGAGAGTCCTTTGTTCTCGCCACGGCTGTTTACGATGGCAGAAATTCGTTTTTTGTCCCCACTCAGGGCGCAAGGTTGAGGTTGGAGAGCCGCCGTGGGGACAAGACCAGAGAGTTGGGTTCAGGTGCCGAAGAAACCCTGGATCGAACGCGCTGGAAACTTGATCTTGAGGGGTATCAACCGTTAGGAGAAAAGCTGGTGCTCGCGGCGGAGAGTGCGTTTGAGTTTTTGGATACCCCCGAAGATAGTCTTCCTCGTTACGACCAATTTGCGATCGGGGGAGCGAGCACGCTCAGAGGGTATCGAGAAGAGCAGTTCTTGACCTCGGGCGCCTTGACCCTGGCGCTTGAACTGCGTTGGCTCCAAGACGCAAAGGGGTCGGCCCTTTACGGATTCATCGATCAAGGATGGATCTCGTCTGGAAGCACAGCCGCCGAGCGAGACAATCTCGACCGATATCTTTTGGGTTTAGGTGTGGGTTTGCGACAGGCGAGCCCGGTCGGTTTGCTGGGGGTGGAGTACGGAATCCCCAAAGGAAGCAGTCCCTTGGACGGACGCATCCATTTCCGCCTCGACGCTTTCTTTTAAAGGCTCTTCTTGCGGGGCTAGGTTTCCGTGTTCCCTAATGATGCCGTGCAGTTAGGGCTTGGTTTGCTCTGGGGAACCCACTTCCGCCGTGTGCAACGATCGTGACAACTCACGGATCAAGTTCTCATTTCTTCTTTCCGCCGGCTTGGACTCTTCGGAGTCTTTCGCGCTTTTGATGGTGGCGAGAGTCTCGGGCTTGAGGCTCGGGCGAACGGCTAAAGCACGGGCGGCAGCTAATCGAACCTCGGACTGAGGATCCGTCAGACCGCCTAGTAACGATGTTTCAACCTGTGGGAGCCCAAGGAGGCTCAATCGCAGGGTTTCGTATCCGCCAAGACGCTGGTGATCGTCGCTTGCGGTTAGAGCGGGGCGAAGCGTTTCCCAGGCCGCGTCTTCTTTCCTTTTGGAAAGCGATGCAAAGGAAGTTGCGGCCGAGTTTCGTGCGCGGCGATTGGGGTCACTCAGAATAGAGACGAGGCCACCAAAGATCTCTTTATTAGCAATCCCTATGTCACCGAAAGCCTTCGCCAGGGCGTTTCGAAGTTGCGAGTCGGGTAGCTCGGTGGCCTTAAGGAGCCAGGGAAGGGCAGGGGCTCCACGATCTTCCATGAGAGCTAGAGCATCGACAATTTGAATTTTTTCGTGGGTTGCGGCCTTCTCGAACCGATCAACCAAGACCGAGATGACAAGATCTTCCTCGCCCCGTATTCCCACAAGCGTGAGGAAGGCTTGTTTTCGAGTTGCCGTGTTTCCGGTCTCTAACTGTTCAATGAGCGAGTCCATCGTCATCGAAGGTGTTCTGCCATCCAAGTTATCCACGCTGGCCTCTCCCAGCCAGTAAAGGTCTTCGGTGCCAAGGCGAGTCATCTTGGTGCGGGTACAGGGGTCCGTCCACAAGCGTTCTTCGTGGAGAAACCCATACACAATGTAATCCTGTTCCACGGCCAAATTATGCGAGTTGTATTTGGTCTCCCGATAGGCTCGCACCCAGATGGTGTCCGCCGGGGAGCCCTTCCAGATCTTGCTCACTTCAAAGGCGTAGTCGAGCACCAGATCTTTGGGAGCCACAGTGGCTCCTAAGGGGATCGGGTCGTGCATGCGCACGAGACGGCCCGAGAACACCGATTCCGATTTCTCGGTCATGGTGGCCACATCGGGTACCTCACGACAGGTGACGCGGGAAGGTTCCGCCGAGGCAAGGGTAACGAGAGACGTCCAGGTGAAAAGGACGATCAGCGGGTTCAGAATCGAAACTTTGAGTTGCAAACAGGTCCTCCAGGCTTATGTCGGCCGCCGGAGAAGTGTATCATTTTGCGATCCCGTTCCTAGAGGAGGTTTGGTGAGTCGTTCCAAGGTTGCCCAGGAAATCCTGGCGCTCAGAGAAGAGATCCGTGAGCATGATCGCGCCTACTATCGGGATGCGCATCCCACGATTAGCGATCAGGAGTACGATGGCCTGATCGTGCGCCTGCGAGAGTTGGAGGACCTGCATCCCGATCTCATCACCGAAGACTCGCCCACCCAGCGTGTTGGGGGAGACCCGCTGGAGGAGTTCCGGTCGGTCCCCCATAGCGTTCCCATGCTGAGTTTGGATAACACCTACAACGCGGAAGAGATGCGTGCCTTCGACCAACGCGTGCGCCGGGGGTTGGACCTTCCCGAAGACGCTCCGCCCATAGAGTACGCGGTTGAACCCAAAATTGACGGCGTGGCTGTGGCTCTACGCTACCAAGGAGGACGGCTCGCTCTTGGGGCAACTCGGGGGAACGGGGTTGAAGGCGATGACATCACTTTAAACGTGCGCACGATTCGCGGTCTTCCTCTTGTCCTGCCCAAAGGCGCGCCCTCGGAACTTGAGGTTCGGGGAGAGGTGTACATGCCTCTCGCGGGTTTCCTGCAATTGAACGAGGCCATGGAGCGCCAGGGGTTAAAGCAATACGTAAACCCCCGGAACACTGCCGCAGGAACGCTCAAACTCCTCGATTCATCGACCGTGGCAGCGCGCCCATTGGCTATTGCGGTGTACACGTTGGTAAACGCAGATCAGTACAACCTTGAGACGCAGCTCGACATGTTTCGCTTCTTAGGCGACCTGGGTTTTCCAACTCAGGGAGCCGAGCTTTGCCGGGGTGCCGATGAGGTTATGGAGGCCATCGAGACCTGGGGAGATCGACACCCGGGGCTCGGATTCGATGTGGATGGGTTGGTGGTGAAGGTCAACCACTTCAATCTCTATGATGAACTCGGAGCCACAAGCAAGTTCCCCCGCTGGGCGATCTCTTACAAGTTTCCGGCCGAGGAAAAGTCGACCAAGCTCCTCGACATCGTTTTGCAGGTAGGAAGGACCGGGGCGGTGACGCCGACGGCGATTCTGGAACCCGTGTTTGTGAGTGGAACCACCGTGAGTCGGGCCACCCTTCACAACGCCGACGAGGTGGAGCGGCTCGACGCGCGGATCGGTGACACCGTGGTGGTGAAGAAGGCGGGGGAGATCATCCCCAAGGTAGAGCGTGTCCTTCTGAATGAGCGTCCCGCGGGAGCAAAACCCTTCCGATACCCCAAAGATTGCCCCAGCTGCCGAGCGGAGCTGGTCCGAGAAGATGTCTTAATCCGTTGTATCAACTTGGCTTGCCCGGCACAGCTAGAGCGAAGTGTGATGCACTTCGCCTCTCGGGGGGCCATGGATATTGAGGGTCTCGGAGAAAAGTTGGTCTTGCAGCTTGTGCGAGAAGGTCTGGTGAAAGACGTCTCGGATCTCTACAAACTCACGGTGGAAAAGCTCGGAGACCTTGAGCGTATGGGTGAAAAGAGCGCGGCTAATCTTGTAATGGGAATCGAGTCGAGTAAGCAACAAGATTTGGCGCGGCTGGTGTATGCCCTTGGCATCCGACACGTAGGTTCCCAAGGGGCAAAAGTGGTCGCTCGTCACTACCAAACCATGGAAGCCCTCATGGGAGCCGATGAAAGTGAGCTTGAGGCTTTAGATGAGGTCGGTCCCGTCATCGCGGCGAGCATCCATGAGTTTTTCAACCGAAAAGCCAATCGGGACTTGGTGGCGCGTCTCCAAACTGCTGGCGTCAACATGGAATCTTTGGAAACACCTTCGGAAGAGGAGCCTTTGCTTGCCGGCGAAATCATTGTCGTTACCGGCACCCTAGAAAAGCACAGTCGGAACGAAATCAAAGCCCTCATTGAAAAGTTTGGCGGCAAAGTCACCGGAAGCGTGTCCAAGAAAACCACCTTCCTCATCGCGGGTAGCGAGCCGGGAAGTAAGTACGACAAAGCTCAAACTCTGAAAATCCCCGTGCTCTCCGAGGCGGAGTTTTTGAGACGACTCGGTCAATAGTTGCTAAACTCTCGCTTCGCTTCCCGACCCACGGCAAACTTCCCCCGCCGGCAAGGACAGGCATGAGCTTCAACGCAGAGACAATCCCCGACCTCATGGGGCCGGAGGGTCCCTTAGCCAGCATCATGGACCCTTATGAGGATCGTCCGTTTCAACGCGAAATGGCGCTTGAGGTGGCTCGACTCATGGAAACCGGAGGCACAATTGCTATTGAAGCCCCCACCGGGATTGGTAAATCTCTTGGCTACGGTCTTCCCGCATCGGTTTGGGCGCAAAGTGGCGCGGGGCCGGTTGTGGTCTCCACTTTTACCAAGGCACTCCAAGAGCAGCTTCTAAGAAGTGAAGCCCCCCGCTTGCAGCAGATTCTGGGTTCCGATCTGAACGTACGGGTTTTAAAAGGGCGCACGAATTATCTGTGCTACCGCCGGTTTGAAACCGAACGTCGCGCTGCCACTGGCGCGGGGACGGTGGCCC
>JABDJR010000207.1 GCA_013003415.1 Candidatus Eiseniibacteriota bacterium
AAACGGTTCCGAAGACTTCACCGTCATCACGAACCCAAACGCGTTGGGTTCTCGCGAAGAAGCTGAGGTTGCCTCAGAGAACAGCGCGATTATTGGTGGGGTAAGCTGGTACAGCCCCGCGCAGCGCTTGCTCCTCGCGGCTGAGTTCAAGACTGCCAGTTCCAAGGTTCAAGATGACTCTCCCGATCGCGGGGTTGAGAACACTCTCGATCAAACCGCGCTTCGGGCCGGTGCCGAGTACTTTTTTGGTGAGACCGTGGTGGGTCGCGGTGGTTTGATCTATCAGATCGATGACTACGCCTTTGAGGACACTCCCGATCTTGACGACACCTACGCCACGGTGCGGGTTGCCGGAGGCCTGGGGCTTATCCCTACGGGTGCCATTTGGCAATTCGACCTTGCTTTGGACGCCGTCCTGAGCTCCGATCTGGATAACAAGCAAATCAACTTTGGAGCCTATGTAAAATACCTCTTTTAAAGCGTTTATCCGGTTCAAAAAAAGTCTTATGGGTTGACGTAAAAAGGCCGATAGATTACCTTATAAGTGTCTGGAAACAGACACACCCCCTCGCGCTGTTGTTTTGGTGCAACAACAGTCCTGCCTCATGAGAATCTCGCTGTATCGAATTGGGTTTGATTGTCAACGGTGAGTCGTATCTATTGAGATATACCTTGCTTTGGGCAACCATATTCGAGGTCTCAGACAAGCCATAGATGGTTCATTGAACTGGATTTAGGAGCTTGGGAGATCGACAGAAGTTAGTAGTCCCGATCGCTGGTGTTTTTCGTACTTTCTGTGGGTTCTGCAGCAAAGATTACAGCCTCCCGCAGAAGCTGCGGTGGCACCGGATCTGGAAAAAAAGAACCAAGATTGATTCGAAACTCTCGGGGACGAGGTTTATTTGTTCCCGAAAGGTAGGGCAGAAGGGTCCGACAAGACCCATTCAAGTTGACTCAACTGAAGGCGACGCTTATAGTTGCCGGACCTTTGGGGCAATACGCTCTTTCGCTTTACAGCAAAACCGAGAGATACCGGTTTTGCACGCATGAGTCTGGGAAAGGAGCAGGGGCGGTTATGTACTACCACCTCCGGAATTTTCGTCACAACCTCGTTGTTAGCCTGCTTACCGTAGTCCTTTGCTTTGGTGTTTCGGTCACAAGCGCCTACGCCCAAGGAACTGTTTCGGGAACGGTTACCGATACCAAAGGGGAGCCACTTCCTTTTGCAAACGTTCTTGTTGAAGGAACGTCTATCGGTTCAGCCACCGACGTAAGCGGCAAGTTCTCCATCGCCAACATTCCCGCCGGGCAATATGTTTTAAAAGTCCTCTACTTGGGCTATGAAGAACAGTCTCGTACGGTTCAGGTTACCGATGGTGGTGTGGTTACTGCGAACTTCAAGCTGGCAGAGACGGTTGTAGGAACCGTTGAAACGGTGAAGATCGTTGGTAAGCGCGAACTCATCAAACGAGAAACTTCAGCTTCTTTCCACTCCGTGGGCCAAGAAGAGTTGGAACGTCTCCCGGTCGATACTTTTGCCGAAGCCGTGGCTCTTAAGTCCGGTGTGGTGGCACAGGGTGACCAGCTTCATTTCCGTGGTGGCCGCGCCGGTGAGGTGCAGTACCAGATCGACGGAATTCCTGTGAACGATCCCCTCGTAGGTGGAACGGTTGACGTGGCTACGGTTGCGGTGTCCGACTCCGAGATCCTGCTTGGCGGTTTCGACGCCGAGCACGGAAACGCCCAGTCCGGTGTGGTGAATATCATCACCCAAGAGGGTGGCGACCACTTCTCCGGCGAGCTTTCCTATATGACCGATGACTACGGCGCTCCCGACAAGACATTCAATAACTACGACCGTATCTCCTTGGGCTTTGGTGGCCCGACCATGGTCGATAACCTGAACTACTACGTTTCGGTTCAGGGAACCTGGGCCGATACGTATCTTCGGACCTCCGAGCGTCGCGAACGCTCCACCTTCCTCGACTTCATCCGTTTGGGCGAGCGCCAGAGCAACAACGTTCAGTTCCAAACCAAGCTTTCTTGGAAGCCCGGTCCCAACTACAAGATGACCTTCGAGGTGATCAATCAAAGCACCCGGCGCGACTCTTACAGCCACATCTTTAGCCGCGACGGTTTCGTCGAAACCGAAGTCGACACCTTGTTCGACACCGGCGAAATTCGCACCCTTTATGGTGACTTCAGTGAGCGTCAGGAAGGACCGGAGTGGGTTTACTTCAACGGTCCTGAAAACACCCCCAACTTTGAGAACGATTTCCGTCAGTTCAAGGTGGTGTGGAACCACACCCTGAGCGAGGGAACGCTCTACACCATGAAGCTGAGCAGTCACCGCTTCACATCGCTGACCAGTGTTCAGGATCAATACCCTTGGGAATACGAGGGTCGTTATCCCGATCAGTGGCGCGATCGCATCAACTTTGAGACCGAGCCTTTCTTCGCCACCAACGGCGACATCCCCACGTACTCCGAGCGAGATACGAAAGTGTGGACGCTGAAGAGTGACTGGACGAGTAAGATCGGTCGCCATCAGATGAAGACCGGTTTCGAGTTTACCTACAACGATCTTGAGCTCTTCTCGGTGAACTTCCCGAACCGGACGGGTCCTGACGGTCAAATCGGTCTTACCCGAAGCGAGTACCACTACTTCAACCCCGAAGGCTCCTTCTATCTCCAGGATCGCTGGGAGCATGAGGGTATGGTGTTGAACGCCGGTCTTCGTTACGACTTGTTCTCGGTGGGTGATCAGCTCGATGCCTCCGAGGTCGAGACTCGTATTCGTGACCAGTGGAGCCCGCGCGTCGGTATTGCCTATCCGATCTCAGATAGAGACGTGTTCTCCTTCCACTACGGACGCTTCAGCCAGGTTCCCGATCGTCGCTTCATTTTCGAAGATCGCACGGGTTCGGTGGCGGTTCGTGGTAACCCCAACCTTGAGAACGAAACCACGGTGGCCTATCAGGCGGCTCTCCAGCACATGTTCTCGCCGAACGTGTTTGGTCAGTTCTCCGTGTATTTCAAAGACATTTTCGGACTCTTGAGTGTTCAAGAGGTTTCTTCGGGTGACAGCCCGGCCTTGGTCGATCAGTACGTAAACCGCGACTACGCTTCTTCGCGTGGTTTCGAAGTCAGTTTGACTAAGCGATTCAGCAACAACTTTGCTGGCGAGCTTTCCTACACTTACGGAATCGCTTCGGGCGTCGCCTCCGACCCCAACCAGCAGCAGAACGTAGACTTCCTCTATCTACCCATTTCCGAGCAGCCCTTGGATTGGGATCAGCGTCACACCATTTCGGCCACGCTGAGTATTGCCGAAGTCAACAAATGGGCAGCAAACTTGGTTTGGTCTTTGGGAACGGGCTTCCCCTGGACGCCTCGCGAACGCGATACGCGTCAGACCGATCCTTTGTTGACCAACTCCCGACGTTTGCCGAGTACTTCCAACCTGACGCTTCAGGGGGAAAAGTACTATCGAATCTGGGGACAGCGAGTGAAGGTGTTTGCACGTGGAACCAACTTGTTGGATGCACGTAACATTCGTGATCTTGAACCTTCCAACTGGCCCGGACCCCCTCAAGCTAGCGCGTTCGACTATCGTGTGTTCTACACGGAGACGGGTCGGGCCGGTGGCGCCTACCTCGATGAGGATGTGAACGAGGATGGAATCCGCGATTGGATCGCCCTAAACGATCCGCGCGTATTCTCCGAAGGTCGCAGTATTCGTATGGGTGTGGGTATCAGCTTCTAGGAGAGACCAATGGATAAAAACAATTGGTTTCTTGGAGAGACTCTTTCTGCGACTAACATCGCAAGGAGCAAAGGAATGAGATACATCTTGGCATCTCTTCTTGTTGTGGTTGTCTTAACCACAGCAACGCAGGAGGCAGCTCTGGCTCGGTCAGATATTGAGCCGCCCATGGCCTATGGTCATGTGCCGGACAATATCTACGCCCTGCGCGACCCTTTCATCTTTACCCACAACGTGGGTCTGCTAACGCTGCAGATCACCAATGTGGGGTTGATCGGTAACCCGTTCATCGATGACTTTTCTGCGGGTTGGTTAGGCGGAGAATATTTGTTTTTTAGTGGTCTTTGGATTGGTGCTATTGGCTCCGATTCAGAGGCTCACGTTTCGACGGCATCTCCCTTTGAGTTGCGGCCGGATCTCGACCCCGTTGCCACCATTTACGAATCCTTCGAAGGTATTAAGAATGGATTCCGTTTGGGTGCGGCGAATCCCGAGGCGGCCGACGATGACGGTGATGGGCTCTTCGATGAAGATTTCCACAACGGCATCGATGACGATCAGGACGGGCGCATCGACGAAGATTACGCGGCCATCGGTCAGCAGATGTTCTCCTGTGAGTATCGCGACGATACTCCTGAGGCCATTTCGCAGCAGACCGACCATACGCCTTTGAACATTACGGTTCAGCAGCGGTCTTTCCAATGGTCCACCGCTGAAATCAACGAATCGGTCGGCTTCGAATTCACCTTGATCAACACAGGTGAGCAGAGACTGAAACAGGTTTATCTCGGATTCTTCTCCGACTCCGATGCCGGCCCCAAGACCGCCGACCGTTACTGGACGGACGACTTGGTAGGTTGGGAACACATCGACACCACGATCGTCGATCAGAGTCGCGGTGGCGGTTGTTCCGTCTTCGATCTAAGCATGGACGCCGCGTTCATGTGGGATGCTCCGGATAACGGAACATCGATCGTTGGTGGTGACGTCCCTGGTGTGTTCGGAAGTCTTTTCCTGGGTCACACCACCGATGACACGGGCGTTCGCGCGCCTCAGCAAGTTGGTTTGACTACGGTTCAATGGTTTAGCGCCACCGGTGCCAATAGCGATCCTCAAAACGATGATGAGCGCTACGAGCTTCTGGAGAGCGCCGAGAAGCCAACCCGTAACGCCACCAAGCCAGATGATTACCGGTACGTAATTGGTGCGGGTCCCTTCTCACAGCTTAACCCTGGTGAGTCGCTGACCTTCCAGACCGCCTACGTGATTGGTGACGGTCAAGATGGTTT
>JABDJR010000209.1 GCA_013003415.1 Candidatus Eiseniibacteriota bacterium
AATCCCGCCGTCCAAGATAGGATGGTGAAATATGGTATCGAGAATCCGTTTCGGACTTCTCGCAGTTTCCTTGGCCCTGCTCGTTGTCATGGTTGGAAACGGTAATGCTCAAGTGCTTCTGAATGAAGTGTTGGCAGACCCGGCTTCCGACTGGGACGGAGACGGAGCTCATAACTCGCGTGACGATGAATGGGTAGAAATTGTCAACGTCGGCATCGAGGCGGTTGATCTCACGAACTACCATTTGGCGGGCGCCGATGGGGCTTTGCGTTACGGCTTCTCAGGAAGTCTTGCCCCCGGTGCGGTGCGCGTGGTCTACGGGAGTGAGAGTTACAACTGGGAAGTTGCTACGGGAAACCCGGCCTTTGGTTTGCGCCTAGCGAACGGTGGGGGTGCGATTACGCTCGTGGTGCTCGCCGCGGATACCACGCAGGTCGACTGCTACGAATACCTCGATCACGAGGCGGACGATGATCGTTCCAGTGGCCGCGTGCCCGATGGCGGAACCTGGCAGCTCTTCGACGCTCTGAATGTCTACGATGGCACCGAAGCTCCCCTGGGATCGGGTTGTGTTCCTACGCCCGGAGCCACCGTGTCTTGTCCGACTGCGGTCGAGCCCAAGACCTGGGGAGGCGTTAAGAAGGGCGGCTAGTTCTCCCTGGAGCTACGGAACCCAACACTAGACCTCCCTGGAGCTACGAAACCCCACCAAGGTGGGCGGTGAGCCCAGGCGACATGGTGGGCGGTGAGCCCAGGCGAGCGCCAAAAAAAACTCCCTCCCGGTACGTGCCGGGAGGGAGAATTGGTGCGGAAGGGGGGACTTGAACCCCCACGGCCTTGCGACCACTGGAACCTGAATCCAGCGCGTCTACCAATTCCGCCACTTCCGCATAAGATCGGGCGAGAAGCCTACCGGCGTCACTAGACGCTGTCAATCAAGGGTGCTTGCGGGGGCGTTCCCGGCCGGGTAGAGTTTGTAGACGGGGTCTGGCCAGGTGGTCTGACCCCTTCTTTTTCCCCTGCCGGAACGCGGGAAAGGTCGGGAGATCAGTTGGCGGCAAAAAAATCCAAAGAGCCGAGCGACATTAAGCTAATTGCACAGAACCGCAAGGCCCGTCATCTGTATCATATTCTAGAGGTCTTTGAGGCCGGCCTGGTTCTAACCGGAACCGAGGTCAAATCTCTGCGTGCGGGAAAGGCCAGTTTGGGCGATTCCTATGCGGTGTTGGAGGGTTCGGAGCTTTGGCTCCACAAACTCCACATTGGTCATTACGAGCAGGGGAACCGTTTCAATCACGAGATTCTCAGAAGGCGGAAGCTCTTGCTCAATGCGCGCGAGATCCGAAAGCTTTTAGGAAAGGTTCAAGAGAAGGGCCTAACTATCGTTCCCACAAAGATTTATTTCAAGAAGGGTTGGGCAAAGGTTGAGATCGCCGTGGTAAAGGGAAAGAAAGATTTCGACAAGCGGCAGGACCTCGCCAAGCGAGATGCCGACCGCGACATGGAACGCGCCATGTCCCGAAAGAATCGATGAGCCCAAGTTTTCACCGTCTCGCGGCCCGCAATAGACTCTCTGGTCGCACCCCACGGCATGGGCTTGTCATCGCTTTTGCCATGCTTGCGATCTTAGTCCTCAGCGGTTCAACGCTTCCCCCCGGTGCGACCCCGTTCCATCTGTTGGGCGTACCCTCGGACGGCGGCACTCCGGTTCGGATTCAGGGTTGGGAACGCGACGGCGTTGTGTACGTGAGCGTGAACGACCTTTCGCGCTTCCTGGGCTTGGAGTACTACTGGCGATCCGACCTCGGCCAGCTCACCCTCAGCTTCGGTTCTCAGGGGCTCACCGTCACCGAGGGTTCCGAGATAGCCGCCCTCGGAGACAAGTTGATTCATCTACCGGGTCCGGTGATGATGTGGAATAACAACATCCAGGTGCCTCTCGAAGTTATTGTCGATGAGTTTGGCCAGGCGCGCTCCTGGACCACGCAAAAGATCAACTACTATCCTCGGGAGCGTCGCCTCGCTGCCAAGCGAGAACGCGGGAACTCCCTGCGAGACATCCGCATCATGCAGGATCCTCAGGGCTGGAAACTTGTGCTCCGCGCCTCGGGCCGATTCCGTCACCAAGTTCTCTCCACGTCGCAACAGTCCTTTGTGCTTCGGTTAAGGAACGTCAACTTCGATCCCGTCATGTTTACCTTGCCTCCCGATCATGCTTGGTTCCAAGGGCTGCGGTTAAGAAACGTCCCCGATGCTCTGGAAATCTCTTTCTCGGCCGCACCGTCCACGGTGGGATACACGGTGACCGCCAGTCGAAGCGAACCCACCTTGGAGGTGCTCCTGGGGATCGATGAGCGTGATCTCCGCGAAGGGAACTTAGAAGAATTCTCCGGAAGAGGGGCAGGACCGGCGCAAGAAATCACACGGATCGTTCTCGATCCCTCCCACGGAGGCCGAGGGCAGCGGACTCACATTGATGAAGGGGCTCGTTCCTTCGCGGTCTGCGAGGAGCTTGCGGCAACCCTTCAAATTGACTTTGGGATCGACGTGGTCCTAACCCGCGAAAAAGGAGACAACCCTAACGCCGAGAATCGGCTGAACCGCGCGAACCGTGCGCGGGCCGATTTGTTTCTTTCGGTGCACGTGCCCGAGAGAGAGGGGGGGCCGTCTGCGTTTGTTGCGAGCATTCCCCAAGCGTCAGCGGAAGTGCCAAACGAACTTCGCAACCTCGGTTTTCAACCTACCGTCGGCGTGCAAGAAGACGCCCTCAACCAGAGTCGACTCCTCGCTCGGAGTATTCTGGAATCTGTAGCCACCGAACTCAACTCACCGCCGATGGGACTGTACGAAGAAGCCATCCCCGAACTGCAGGGGGCGGTGGTGCCCGCCGCGATTCTGGAGATTGGGGTCACCAAAACCAAGCTCTCCCGCAAAGAAGCGCGAAAGATGGCGCGCGGCATCATCGAAGGCCTGAAGCTCTTTGTGGTCATGGGCGAGGAGGAGCAACCGTGAGGTGGGCTCCAGGACGCTTCGGCTTGTTTCTTTCTCTGGGCGCGTTCCTGCTGCTCATTATTCTTGGTGTCTTCTTGAACAGCCTCAGAACTCCGGAGCATCTCGCCAGTACCATCGACCTGGAGTCCAGGGGCACTGCACTGAAGACCGTCACCTTGTATTACCTAGAGCCGGACTCCCTGGCCATCGTGGAAGAGAACCGACAGGTCACTCTCAGGGGAGAGAAAAGCGAGCTGGCTCGCCGCCTCGTGAGATATCTGGCGGAAGGGGGTGACGCCGTGCGTTCCCCGCTCCCCGAAGGAACCCGCCTCGTTCACTACTTCGAACTCGAAGACGGGGCCGTGATTCTCGATTTTTCCTCTGAACTCATTCAGTTAAGTAGTGGCGGTATCTTAGAAGATCGCATGAGGTTACAGGCTTTCCTTCGCACACTGATGGAGAACCTGGCCCCCATCGAATCCATGCGTATTCTAGTCGAGGGGCGTCCCCTCTCGCTGTGGGGAGACCATATTCGGCTCGATCCCGTGCTCCTGGCGGAGTCTTGGCAATGAGTCAGATCAATCAGCCGCTTGGCATTTTCGATTCGGGACTCGGTGGGCTCACGGTGGTCCGGGCTTTAGCGCAACATCTTCCCAACGAGAGCATGATCTATTTTGGGGATACGGCGCGGCTCCCCTACGGAAACAAGTCCAAAGCCACGGTCACGCGTCTCTCCCTTGAAGCGCTTCGTTTTCTGGAGCACCTGCAGATCAAAGCCCTTGTTGTGGCCTGCAACAGTGCTTCCGCTTTAGCCATCGACACCTTACACAAAGAAGCCCAGGTACCTGTGCTTGGGGTGGTCGATGCGGGGGCGCGAGCTGCGGCCGGGAAAACCCAAAGCGGCCGAGTAGGGGTCATCGGCACGCGAGCCACGATCGGTTCGCGATGCTACGAGACCAAGCTTCAAGACTTGGATTCCAACATCAAAGTTGCGGCAACCTCGTGTCCCTTGTTTGTGCCGTTTGTTGAGGAAGGGTGGGTCGACAAGGCGGTCACGCGCCAAGTTGCCGAAGAGTATTTGGAGCCCATCCGCCAAGCGAAGGTCGACACCTTAATTTTGGGCTGTACGCATTACCCGCTCTTGCGAGAGCTCATTCAAGAGGTCATGGGTTCGGAAGTCACCCTGATCGATTCCGGCGAAGCCGTAACCACGGAGGTTGCGAGCTTGCTCAAAGAGAACAGCTTGTCCGCTTCCTCCGCTCCAAAACACAAGTTTTTTGTCAGTGACCAAATCGACCAATTTCAACGTGAAGCAAAACGCTTCCTAAAAGATTCCGTCTGGGGCGAATTTGAAGCCATCGACCAATCAGACATCCCTTGGTACGACCGGGGCATGCTCCATGGATTCAAAGACCCACATTCCTAAGGAAAAAAATGGCAGCCAACGATAAGAACAGAGGAAA
>JABDJR010000180.1 GCA_013003415.1 Candidatus Eiseniibacteriota bacterium
AACGGGTCGGTCGTCGAGTTCTTCAAGATAGACTTTGGTTCTCTCGTACACCGATTCAAGGACGCGAGCAAGCTCGTCTCGCTTAGGGTAGTGACTCACCTCTTCTCCTTTGCTTTCAGCACTTTAATCGCTAACGCGATTCAATCCTCACTTCGGCTGATTCTACCGCCGAAAACTCCAGCCACGCTGACCCATTGGCTGAAAACTTGTCTACGGATTATCTAGGGAGGGTTCCCCTGTGGGGTCAGGGACGCGCTTGACTTCGAGACTTAAGAAGCCGGCTCGCTTGGAGTGGTGAGAATTCGTCGAGCTTCTTCCGCGACGTCGGCGTTCACGAGTAGGGTCACACCGCCTGAGAACTGAAGCTCGGGTCGCATGCCGCCGCAATCATCTTTCGCAATGGTGGCTTCGATCCCGGCAGCTTCAAGGCTGCCCTTGGCCAGCTCGGCTTCGATCTCTCCGGCGAAGGTGGCGACGACGACTTGGTTTTCGCTCACGGTTTACTCCTGGGTGGGTTTCGCATTGCGCTGACTCAACAGAACGGCCGCAGCTACCGCACCGCCCACGCCGCCTGAAATAGCAGGATTGATGTCGCCGGTGATGAGCTTCTGGGCGACTGCGGACAGGACCGCGGCGATGACAGCGATGATGGCGGCAAAACCAATGGTTTTCATATCCTCTCCTTGAGACTTGGTACTCCCCGATACAAAGAACCATAGCACTTTTCGAGCATAATACCTTGGCGCCGACTTCTCCCCGGTTACCTCCTGAGATATGCTTGAGCCTCGCTAAACTACGGGAGAATCATTTATGCACATCCTTGCCTTTTCCGGAAGCAACCGAAAAGACTCATTCAACCAACGCTTGGTGGCGGTTGCCGCCCGCGGAGCCCAAGAGGCCGGCGTCGACACAACAATTATCAACCTTGGCGATTTCTCGTTGCCAATCTATTGCCAAGACCTGCAGAACGAATCCGGTCTACCTCCGGAAGCCCAGCGGCTGAAGAATCTGTTCAAAGAAGCCGACGGCTTTCTGATTGCCTCGCCGGAATACAACAGCGCCTTTAGCCCACTTCTCAAGAATGCCATTGACTGGGTTTCGCGATCAGAAGGAAAAGACGATCCTGCGGGCGCTGCCTTCGCAGGTAAGTCTGCCGTACTCATGGCCGCCTCTCCCGGTGCTTTGGGCGGCCTGCGGGGATTGGTGTTCTTAAGAATGTTGCTTGGAAACATCGGGATCACGGTTCTGCCTAACCAAAGAGCGATTCCAAAAGCGGCCGATGCGTTCTTGGAAGACGGGAACCTGAGGGACGAAAAGGTGCAAGCTTCCATCCTAAACTTGGGCGGCACCCTAGCTCAACACCTCCAGCGGCTAGAAAGCTAGACCTCGCGGCTAGAGCTAGCTAGAACTAGCGTCTCTCCATGAGCTTGGAAAGCTGATGACGGTGACGCATGGGGTGAACCACCGCGTGCTCGAGCATGGTCTCGATGGTGTGATCGGTTCCCCAGCCCGTCTTATAGGTTTGTTTGTAGTACGCCTCTTCGGGAACCTCTTTGAACGGCAGCCCCCAGCGATCGAGGATTTGGGCCAGCGAGGATCTGTAGTCTTCGAAGCTAGAACCTTCTTCTGGCAGCTCATCGAAACCCGGATCTGGTAACTCCAAGTTCTTGCAAGACCAAATAACATAGAAGCGGGCTGCTCCTAAAACGTGTCGCAGCAAAGCTTCAAGAGACGCGTAGTCTTTGTCTTCGGTCTTTGGCAGAGCAAGGTTTGAGTCCTGGGCTTGTTTCCAAACCTCAAGGAACTGCTCCATTTCAATTTGGTGCAGTTCAACCATTGCCTTTGCGCCAGCGTACACATAACCCATTGTTACCTCCTGGTTGCTCGGGGCGCAGTAGCATATCAAAAACGGAAGCCGACAAGGGTCTAGCGACTCAGAACTAGCTTCCCCGCGCTTCGAACCCCACCAATCTCCAAAAGGTAGAAATAGACGCCCGAGGGGAGGAGCTCCCCAGCCACCTCTCGCCCGTCCCAAACGACTTCTTGCCGCCCCCTTCTAAGGCTCCCGTCGACCAACCGATGAAGTTCGCGACCCTGGAGATCAAACACACGCAGTCGAACCACTTCTTCCTCTGTCTCAATGGTGAACCGAACGGTCGTGGAGTGGCGAAAAGGATTTGGAAATGCGCTGTGCACCACGGCAGGTGAACCGAAATCAGGTTCCGCCGAGGTGGGAACGAATTCGCACTCATCAGGGACTCCATCTTGATTCAAATCAGCGCTGGTTTGATTCGCGATATCGGTGCTGTCCCCAACACTATTTTGGTTGCAATCGTAGTCGCCGAGCCGAGTGTGGAAAATATCCATCTCTCCATTGAAGGTGGCCGTCCAGGCCAGATCGGCGCCGACATTGTCAGAGACCATCTGGTTGTATTCTCCGTAGTGAGCGTTGTTCCCCCACCCTAAATGCGCATCCCACTGACCGCTGACTTTCTGATTGGGCGACCAGGTGAGGCCGCCATCAGAAGAACAGGTGTAATACAACTCGTTTAGATTGGGCGTACCCGTCGCCCGAGTATCATTCCACACCACATCGATACGTCCGTTGGGTGCAATCGACATTACAGGGAGCCACTGCCAGTTGCCGCTTTGTTGAGGATCCGTGTTTAGCCTCACCGGAGGATCGAAACTCACTCCCCCGTCTGTACTCCGGGCAAAGAACACATCGAGGGGATCCGGGCCCGGAGGAATCATGGCACCCATGGCATAAACGTGAGGTGTCGGGCCGGTTGTGGGATCAGCCACAACCCAAACCATCGAGTGAAGCCCCAAAGGGTTGGGCGTAGAAGTGCCACCGATAGGATAGCGATACTCACCCCCGAGATCGACTTGGGTAGCTTGAAAGGTGGTTGTTTGGTTCGGATCCCAGGCGTTGGTGGAACGAATCACATAGGAAGG
>JABDJR010000230.1 GCA_013003415.1 Candidatus Eiseniibacteriota bacterium
GGGCAAAGGATGGCAAGCCGGCTTCCGGTTCGGCTTCCAAGACCGCAACCGAATAGCGGGGGCCAAACCCCTCCACCTTCTCGCCGTAGGTCTTTTGAAGTTCTCGAATCGTCGTTTCCTGTCCCGAAACGAAAAGTCGATCTAATCTTGGAAACAAAACCGATTCGATTTCCCTCTCTCCCCCGGGCCAATAGTTTGCTCGAACTTTCGATGCCATCGTGCTATCGATCGCCTCGAGGATCCGAAGAAATGAGGGAGCGGTTTCTTGATCGGTTTCGGGAAGCTTCAGGAAAACCGCGCTCCCCGATAGAAGCCCTTCGATCAACGCCAAGACAGAAAGGCCGGGGACATTGCCCGCAACCACGTAGCCGACCACCCGATCAAATTGACCGGTCTTAGAAACGCCTTGGTCCTGGCCCCGGGACTCCTGAACCCACTCTCTGAGGTGTGCCTGGCGATGCGCTTCGACCATGCGTCGGAAACCTTCTAGCACCATGGGTTCGGCATACCCCAAGTCCTTGGCGATGACCGCGGCCACTCGGGGCATTTCTTTTTTCGCCCAAGCATCGACCGCCGTTCCCAGAATTTGGCAGCGCGTTTCAAGATCCATCCCTAGGGGCTTTGTTTTTTCCCGAACCATCCACGCCTCCGCCTCAGGGATCCAGGCTCGATCCTCAAGGCGTGTCATGCTTAAGCTCCAGAAACTCTGAGGACAAGGAACAACCGCGTAGCTCCGTCCCCGGGGCCCGACCGAAAACAAGAAAACCGTCTTCTACCAGAACCCCGAGATCGCCCGTTAGCACCGAGGAAACAGTCCAGGCGTTGGCCAGGTCGAAATGGGCGACGAGTCCGCGATGCCCCTTGGGCTGCGGCTGAAGCGTCTCCGGGTTCAAGATCTGTGTTCGTACCCAGTGGGGTGCCACATAGATCCGCTTCGGATCTTTCGACTGCTGGTGACGGACCAGGGTAGCTTCGTAGTACTGGGAACACAGTTCCGTCATCCCATACTCCCCCACCACATGGGTCTCAGGAATGCCCAAAGTCTGCTCGTATAGGTTGAGTAGTTGATCGCGTTCCAGCTCTCGAGACCGGCCTTTAAACCCACCCGTATCCATGATCCTACTGCCGACGGGAAGCTGGAGACGTCGCTCCCCCAAATAATCTAAGAAGTGGACCATAGAGAACGCAGTCCCAAGAATGAGAGCGGGAAGATTGTGTTCGATATGATCGCGAAGTTTTTTCTCGAGACGCTCGGCTTGGAGTTCTTGCTGCTGCACAAACACCCCCGAACTGGCCTCCCCAAACACGTTTAGAATCCGAGAAACCATGTACGAAAGGGAGCTTTGGGGAGCCTCGGTTTCATCGGGAATCAACGACAGCACGGACATGGTTTGACGATCCGGTAGGAGGTGTCGACGAAAGGGTTCTTTCCAAGCGAGATCATAGAGGCCTGTGTCCGGAAGATAGTGCTTCCCCGAACTCGATCCACTGGTCCCGCTAGTGAGAAACACCCTTTGTTCTGGTGCCGTGGACAGTTTGAAGCTGCGAAAAGCTTCGGTGGGGACCCAGGGAACCTCACTCCAGTGACTCAACCCAGAAGATTGTTCCCTCGAAAACAGAGCGCCGAAGGCTGGGTTGTGCTCTTTTTGATAGGAGATCACATCGAGAGCCAGGTCCTCGAAGTTCTCGGTTTCGGGGTCGGCAATGAACGCGGCTACGCGCTGAATAATGGTCGGCAGGCCACGGCCTTTGGCGGCTCCGGGTGTTCCTGAGGGTTGATTCGGTGTTACCATCGGGTGCTTGGAATGAGCTTTTGGCCATTCCCCTCACTATCCATCGAACTAAAAATCCAGTTTGAAATCAGAAACTTCATCCCTGAAGAAGGACTACATGGAGATTCTCGAGTCTACGATCGACCCCTCTTCACAAGCGTACCGTGAAAACCACAAGCGCTTGGCTAACTTAGTTGCCGAGCTGCAAAAGTATACGGCGGAAGCGCGTCTGGGGGGGCCTGAAAAGAGCCAGAAACGCCATCGAGATCAAGGCAAGTTGTTCGTGCGGGATCGCATCGAACACCTTCTCGATCCTCACACGGCCTTCTTGGAATTGGGAACGCTTGCCGCACACGGCCTTTACGAGGGCTCTGCCCCGGGAGCCGGCATTGTCACCGGCATCGGGCAAGTCTCGGGACAAC
>JABDJR010000247.1 GCA_013003415.1 Candidatus Eiseniibacteriota bacterium
TCCGCGATGTTCCGGTAACCAGAACGCCGATATCACGATCACGGGAGGAAGCCTTGCGGCACGCCTACCGAATTGTGCATCGACGATCACTACCGGTGCTTTCTCCGTGTGCAGCAGCCTTGTACCGCACGCCGGCTACTTTGGTATGTCCGATACCAAACTCGATGCCGACTGCCCGGTACCTGCTGAAGACAAAACTTGGGGTGGAATTAAGAGCCTACTGGGCAACTAGTAGTTTCTTTCGAACCTAAGAATTAAAAGCCCTCCCTTCGGGGAGGGCTTTTTTTTATGGCCAATTTGGACTCTCACCTCCTATCATGCGGAAAGTAACCAAGAATTTCGGTGAGGGGTTGTTGGTGAGTTCTTTTTATGAACCCGTAAGTTCTCCAAACAAAAGAAAAGTTCTTCGCGCACTCGAGCTGTGGCCCGATGCCGCGTCGAGGCAAAGGTTGATCCAGCTTTGTAATAAAGTGGATCGTCCTGAAGATGTCGGCTATGCGCTTGCACATCCAGGCCGTGGCTTACGCCAAGCCGCCGATGAGTTTCTTGAACTCTATGAATCCGACCGCCGAAGCAAAGTGAGGCAGGCCGTTCTCTACGCACGCCTGTTTAAAGATCATGATCATCCCCGCGAAGTTCTGCGCGAAATTCGAAGAGTTGCCGCGTTACCGGGAAAACCTCACTGGCCCACCATCCAAGATGTGCTCGATCGCCTTTGGGCTCGCCATCCCCGAGAAATGTTTCGCCTCATGCCCGGGTGGTTGACCCATCGCGATGCATGGCGTCGTTGGGCTGCCTTACAGGGTCTTCAGTATCCTGCGCGGAAGGATCCTCGTTCCGTGCTCAAAGTCATGCGTTTGCTGCGTGGAGAAAAGCATGTTCGTGTGCGACGCCTTTTAGGAGAAGTGCTGACCGATGGCCTGTACTTGAAGCATCCCGAGCCGGCTCTGGTTGAGATGGCAAGATGGTTGAGTGATGGTGCTCGTGCTGCCGGTTCAGTTACACGGCAGGCAGAGAAGTTCCTCGACCAAAGCCTTCAGGAGGGAACCGTGTCCAACCGTCAGCGAAGCCGTTTGAAGCGGGTGGCGCGAGACCTTGAGGATCATCATGCCGCCCCGGTTCGAGCCCATGCCCGACGATTACTCAGGAGCTTGGAGAACTAGTCTCGGTTCCGAAGCCGCCTCAACCTCTACGCCAACGTTCCCTTGCGATTTTGGCTCCACCCATCCCTAAAAGTGAAGAACAGAATATAGACAAGAGAGGGCTGAAATGTGCTCTAGAGGGCTATGGTAGGGGTCAGGAAGAGGGCGCTGTGATAAACTTCGATCTCGTATGTTTTAAGAAAACCGCCGGTCTTACGGCGTAGAGGAACAATCGAATGGAAGCGACGACCGCAACCGGCGGTGGAACCGAACGCGTACAACTTGATCATGTCATCATCCGATTCGCCGGAGACTCGGGTGACGGTATGCAGCTCACGGGAAATCAATTCTCGACATCCACCGCGATTGCGGGGAACGATTTGGTGACGCTTCCCGATTTCCCGGCCGAGATCCGAGCCCCTGCCGGTACTCTACCCGGTGTTTCCGGTTTTCAGATTCACTTCTCCAGCTTCGAGATTCACACACCCGGGGGAGCGCCCGACGTTCTTGTGGCTATGAACCCGGCGGCTCTGAAGCTCAACTTGGGCGAACTGAAGAAGAACGGCATCCTCATTGTTAATGAAGACGCGTTTACCAAGCGGGCCATGGAGCGCGTTGGCTACACCGACAACCCGTTGGAAGATGGCAGCACCGACGGCTTTCGGTTGATCCGGGTTCCTCTAACCACGTTAACCCGAAAAGCTTTGGAGTCCACGGGGCTCACCCCAAAAGAGAAAGACCGCAGTAAGAACTTCTTTGCCCTGGGCATCATGTTTTGGATGTACAACCGCTCCACAGATTCCACGAAGAAGTGGGTCGAAACGAAGTTTAAGAATAACCAAGCTGTGCTCGAAGCGAACTTGCTTGCCCTCAAGGGTGGGCTCGAGTACGCCCGTGCCACCGAGATCTTTCAGACCACCTACGAAGTGCCACCGGCCCCCATGGAGTCCGGTACCTATCGCAGCGTGTCCGGAAACAGCGCCTTGGCCATGGGTTTTGTCTCCGCCATCCGGAAGGCCGGCATCACCCTCTTCCAGGGTTCCTATCCCATTACGCCGGCAAGCGACATTCTTCACGAACTGAGTCGGTACAAACACTTCGGTGTGATCACTTTCCAGGCCGAAGATGAAATTGCAGCGGTTTCCTCGGCCATTGGAGCGAGCTACGCGGGTGCCCTAGGCATAACTTCGACCAGCGGCCCCGGTTTGGCCCTCAAAGGTGAAGCCATTGGTCTCGCCATGATGACCGAACTTCCTTTAGTGGTTGTCGATGTCATGCGCGCCGGTCCCAGTACGGGAATGCCAACCAAGCCCGAACAATCCGATCTTCTTATGGCGCTCTACGGGCGCCACGGTGAGTCCCCCATGCCGGTGGTGGCGCCAGCCACACCCGGAGACTGCTTCTGGGCGGCCTTTGAGGCTTGCCGCATTGCCATCCAATACATGACTCCGGTCATTCTCTTAAGCGATGGGTATCTTGCGAACGGAACCGAGCCGTTCCGCATTCCCGATGTCAACGATCTGCCTGAAATCAAGATCTCCTACGCCAAGGCGGACGGTGAAGGCCCCTTCCGTCCCTACCTTCGTGACGGCGAAACTCTGGGACGTCCCTGGGCAGTTCCCGGCACTCAAGGGCTGGAACACCGGATTGGCGGCCTTGAAAAGCAAGATGTCACCGGCAACGTCGAATACGATGCCGACAACCACGAGTTCATGACTCACATGCGGGCCGAGAAGATCAACCGGGTGGCGAGGACTATTCCCCCCACCGAGGTCTTTGGTCCCGACAAGGGTTCGCTACTCATTCTGGGGTGGGGGGGTACCTACGGCGCCATCCGAAGCGCGGTCGCCCGGGCGATTGAGGAGGGTCAAAGTGTGGCCC
>JABDJR010000255.1 GCA_013003415.1 Candidatus Eiseniibacteriota bacterium
CACCGAACCATCAAGGTCGACGTCGCCCAGGGCTGCTGCGGCCACGGCATTCCCGGCTAGGGTTTGAGGGAATCCAGGTTGGATGTTGCCCAGAAAGTCGTACACGTAAAGCTGATTCTGACTGACCACCACGATGTCTTGGGGAGAGTTTCCGGTAATGGGTGCGATGGAGACAAATCCTTCATCGTTGGTAGGCAGGTTCACCGGCCAACCCGTTCGATCCACCCCATTCTGCTTAATGAGCGAAAGTTCTCCGTTGACGTTACAAAACACCACTTCGTTGTCCCCGCCGCCGTCCACGTCACCGACGGCCACACGGGCAAAGGTGTCTACGGTTCCGAGGACTCTGGGCCACCCCGGGAGATCGCTGCCATCGGGTTGCTTCACCTGAACCCGGCCCAGTTGATCGCTATAGATGATTTCAAGGTCGTTGTCGCCGTCCATGTCGGCTAAAGCGGGAGCGGTTTGAGGAACCCCGGGCGGAATGACCGGAAGTTCATCCCAGTTCGGAAAGCCGGGATTGTCTCGCCAACCGGCGTCAAAGTAGAAGCCCAGCTGTTCAACGATGGGATCGGTCGTTGTCATACCAAGGGTTGCCATCCATTCGCCCTCATCCTCATCGTAGTTCAGACCTCCGGACCCACTGCCTGAATGGGTGCTGAAAGGACCAAGAAACTCTTGGACAAACCACAGTCCCTGAAGATCGTTGCCAATAGGCCAAGAGAGTTGAGCCACGGGGTTGCCGGAGGGCTTAATGAGCATGGCGAAGTTGCCGCTTCCGCAATCAAGCGCATAGAGCGAGTAGTTCAGGGATGACTTGATGCTGGAAAATGTTGCACCGCCGTTGGTGGAAGATCGCCACTGAAGTCCTGGTGGGTAATTCCAGGCGACCATCACTTTGTTGGAGGCCGCATCTGCCGCCACCCTTGTGTTGTTGTGTTTTTGGCCATCTGAATACGTTCCAAAAGTCTGTATCGAGCCCCAGCTAGAGCCATTCGTTACGCGGCCAGCGCCCAAGCGATAGACTGAGGCGCCCTCCGTCCCGGTCCAGTAAATATCGGTGGCGGCAAGGTGTAACCCACCGCTGTAGTGAAGGTCAGGCTGAACGTAACTGTGGAAGGAGCCAACTGCGATCAACAGGTCATACGCCGGATCCCAACCGAACCCATAGTTGGTCGATCGTGCGAAGCGGATGTCATTGCCATTTCCGTCAAGTTCTTCCCAAGCCAAGTAGGTGTAGTAGGAGGCGTACTCCTCACTGTCGGTAACCAGAGAGGGTCTAGCCAAGGAGCCAGGGATCCCGCTGGTGACGATGCTGAACGACCAAAAAGGTGTGGCCGCGTAAGGGTCGGTTCGGTTTACGATAAGTCTCGAATTTGCGGCGGACTTGAGAATGTAAGCGATCATGAGGTGATTCTCTGTGCCTTCAGAGACAAGCAAAGAGGGGTCTAAATACTCGACGTCGGGGTTCGTGCTTCCGAAGGTGGCGAAGATAGCCCAGGTGTGGCCCTTGTCCGTGGATCGATAGACTCGGATTTCTCTACCGGTTGCAGACAAGTACGCTCCCGTCGCAAAGTAGATACCGGTCGATGTCTTGACAATGTTCTCCGCGGCAACAGCCGAACCAGGAGGAGACTCGATGAGGACATCGTCTCCGCCGATGTCGGCGAAACTCGGTATCGTGGAAAGCAGAGCAAGCGTGCAGGCAAAAAATAAGACTCGTAGCATGTCAGCCTCCTAACGCTCAACCACGAGCTTGCGCGTTTCGATCTTTGAAAATGCATTACCCATGGCGTGAAGACGAGCGAAATAGACGCCGGGACTGACGCTACGCCCTTTGAAATCTGTAGCGTCCCATCGCACCTCATGAGAACCCTCAGCGTGATCACCACGAGTTACCTGCCAAACCTTACGACCCTGCACATCGAAGATGGCCAACTCGATCGAGGCAGTTTGCGGCAGTGCGTATTGTAAGGATGTGCTGCTGGTAACTGGATTGGGAACGGGTCCAGCAAACATCAGGTTCTGAGCAGCGAGTGTATCGTCGCCAATTCCAGTTACCGTGCTGTAGGAGCAAACCGAACAACTCGTACGTGCCGCGTTAGCCGCGTGCATGGGCCAATGCCACCCGATATTGTTTTCCGGGGGGCGATTGACATCGAATACTTCCATTGCGCTATCCGTCAAAACAACGAACTCCAAACTGCCGTCCAAGTCAATGTCGGCAGCAGCTGGTGTCAGGGTAACGTCTCCGGAGATCGCTCGCGGATACCCGCCACTCGGATGATTGAGGTTGCTCCAAGCATGAAGGTAGTCGTCTCGGCCTACGAGAAGTGCGGTATTCGGTGCGTCGTGGAACTTTTCAACAATCGGAGCCGTCGTCAGGGCGCCCGTTCCGGCAACTGGCTCAGGATATCCAATGGTGGGAGCGCCGGTTCCAAATCGACTGACAAGACTTCCACCGCTCGTTGCGTAGGCTACATCTTCTTCAGTGGTTCCAAGATAATTGACCAACGCGACCTGAGTGATCGGCGACCCGTCAGGCTCGGTCACCGGCCAACCGGGCTCCGATGCGGCGTTGGGCCCGAACAAATGAACCCTACCGTTGGTAGTTGGCACAGCGATCTCAAGTTCGCCGTCATTGTCTGTATCGCCCAGGGAGGGAGACTCGGAGGCGGTATCAACAAAGTTAGTGACCGCTTCAAGGCTACCGGTAGGTCCGAAGATGTAGAGCCAGTTGGTGGCCGCAACCACAATTTCAATTAGACCATCGTTATCGACGTCTCCGAGAGCCGCCGGCGCAGAGGCGTTTTCCGCCAGGTTGACCGGAAAACCGGAGTGAAGGTTGCCCAGGAAGTCGTACATGAAGAGTTGGTTATTGCTTAAGACGACAACATCTTGAGGTGAGGCACCGGACACTGGAGCCATGGAAACATAGCCGCCGGCGTTGGTTGGGATGCCCACCGGCCAGCCTGCGCGATTAGAGCCGTCCCCGTTGAGTAGATACAGTGTTCCTGTAGGTCCACAAAAGGCCACTTCGTTGTCGCCACCACCATCCACATCACCAACCGCAGCGCGAGCCTTGGTGTCCACAATGCCAACCGATTTCGGCCAACCGGCAACCGGGGTTCCGTTCGGCTGAACCGCGTGCAACCAGCCCGCATCATCGGAGTACACCACTTCGAGGTCATTGTCGCCATCGATGTCGGCTAGAGCGGGTGCGGTCAAGGGGCTATTCGTCAAGGCTACGGGTGGCTCTTCCCAATTGGGGTAGCCCTCTCCATTGCGCCATTCGGCGTCAAAGTAAAAACCTTCAACCGGGTTGATACCGGCAAGAGGAGTCATGGTGCCGGTGGCCATCCAGCCTCCCTCCACCTCGTCAAAGGCAAACCCCATGGTGCCGAGGGGGTTAATCGTGGAATAGTCGTCCATGAAATCAAGGGAGAGCCAGAGCCCCTGGAGGTCGGGCCCGATAGGCTTCCCTAATCGGATGCCGTCTCCGGGTACGTTGTTCTGAGACAGCATGGCAAAGTGATCTTGTTCCACGCCAAGTTCTTGGAGTGCAAAATTAGTGGCTGATGTGGTGGAAGAAAACGTGGCTCCATCGTTGGTTGACGACGCCCAATGGAGTTCTAAGTCTTGGTTCCAGGCCACGAGGACCTCGTTGGCATTGGAGGCGGCCACGCGGGTTGTGAAGTGAGTCTCACCATCAAAAAACGATCCGAAAGTTCTTATGGATCCCCAGTCTAAAATTCCGTTGGCCAGGCGGGAGTCTCCGTACAAGTACTGCGTCACGCCCTCGTCGGTAACCAAGTTGTTGTAAGCCACCGCGAGATGAAGACGGTCACCAAAGGCTAAGCGCGCGGTTGCATAGAAGTAGAAAGTCCCCCCTTGATCCAAAAGCTTGTACGGGGTTTCCCATGTTGAACCGTAGGTCGTGGAGCGAGAGACGCTGATATCGAACCCATTGTTGTCGGTACCATCCTGAAAGCAGATGTAGAGGTTGTAGTTCGCATACTGGCTATTGTCAGAAACAAGATGAGGGTCGGCCAAGGAATTCAGACCACCTTGGAAGACGGTGCTGGTG
>JABDJR010000337.1 GCA_013003415.1 Candidatus Eiseniibacteriota bacterium
ACCAAGACTTGTGCTGCGGGAGCGCGGGGACCTACAACATCGTCGAACCCGACTTGGCCTGGAGCATGGGAGAAAAAAAGAGCCAAGCTCTCAGGGCTTGTAAGGGAGACCTGTTTGTCACCACGAATCCGGGTTGTCAGGTGCAATTGGAGGCCCATGGGTTGGAAATCCAGTCTCTAGCTCAGCTTTTATGGTCTCATCTTGATCAGAAGAAGCTTGCGTCCTCACCCTGAATTAGAAACAATTCTAGGCTCCTAAATCATAAGTGAGGTAAGTCCATGTCCGCCCCGACCGAACAGCAAATTCTTGATGCCCTTCGCCCCATCCGAGATCCCGATCTGAACCAAGATATCGTGTCCCTGGGGTTCATCAAGAACCTCGAAATCGCAAACGGCAAGGTTAGCTTTGCCATTGAGCTGACAACGCCCGCTTGTCCCGTGAAAGACATGTTTGAGCGAGAAGCGATGGAGCGCGTGGGGGCTGTGGAAGGAGTCCAGGAGGTCGATGTCACCATGACCTCGAACGTGGTAGCCGCTCCCGCCTCCGCAGGGGCCGATGTGCTACCCGGTGTGCGACACACCGTAGCGATTGCGAGTGGCAAAGGCGGAGTGGGAAAGTCCACGGTTGCCGTCAATCTAGCGGTTGCCCTGGCCCAAACCGGAGCCCGCGTTGGTCTCATGGACGCCGATGTCTACGGACCCTCCATTCCCATCATGATGGGCTTGAAGACGGCCCGTCCAACCGTCGGTGAGGGAAAGCTCCAGCCTCTTGATCGTTTCGGCATCAAGATGATGTCGATCGGTTTTATTGCGGGAGAGGAGACCCCCGTGATTTGGCGGGGTCCCATGGTGACCAAGCTGATCCGACAGTTTTTGACTGATGTGGACTGGGGCGAGCTGGACTACCTTCTGATCGACCTACCCCCAGGAACCGGTGATGCCCAGCTCACTCTGGCCCAGGCCGCACCTTTGGCGGGAGCCATTATTGTGACCACACCCCAGGATGTCGCTCTGGAAGACGTGAAACGCGGCGTGCGCATGTTCGAACGCGTTAACGTGCCCGTGGTGGGGATCGTTGAGAACATGTCCTTTTTCGTCTGTTCCAACTGTGGTGATCGTCACGAGATTTTCCATCACGGCGGCGGTGAGAAGGCGGCGGCGAACTTCGAGGTGCCCTTCCTTGGCGCGATTCCCCTCCACGGCAAAGTCCGGGAGGGCGGCGATGCTGGAGTCCCGATCCTGAGTGGAACTCAAGAAGGGCCCATTGCGGAGGCCTTCGTCTCCATTGGGGGGGCGGTGGCTCGGGAGTTGAGCACCCTCGCGTTCCCGCAACCGGAGGCTTCAGTTTGATTTAGATGGTTGGAGGGCCATTTAGGGACTCGACAAATCCCCATACTCTGGGGTAGCCTACCTCTGTCTTGAGGGATCTCGCGTCGAGCGGGATGCCTTGCGGGTAATCGCTGTAAAATCAAGGCAATCAAAGACTTCCAAGCCTAAGGGCAAAGGCGTGAAGAAGATCTCTAAGAAAAAATCTGCCTCATCCAAAAAATCATCACCTCGCAAGAAAACCACAAAGAAAAAGACCACCAGATCTAAAGTGGGTAAGTCTGCGCGTAGGAAAGCTACGTCCAAAAAGCGAGTAGCGAAGAAGAAAACTTCGAAGAAAGCAGCTAAGAAACGCGTGACCAAAAAGAAAACTTCGAAGAAAAAGGTGACCAAGAAGAAGGTCGCCAAAAAGAAAACTTCTAAGAAAAAGGTCACTAAAAAGAAGACCTCGAAGACCAAAGCCGCTAAGGCTTCAAAGAAAAAGGCGAAAACCAAAGTCGCTAAGAAAGCCAAGGTCGCAAAGAAAGCGGCTTCAAAGGCGAGTACGAAAACTGCGGCCAAGGGTAAGAAAGCGGCTCCGCCCAAAGAGCCAGCCCCGCCAAAAGTCGACGAGAAGAAACTCATTGCCGAAGCCATGGCTAATCTGGCCTATGGCGAGGGGAGCCATGTGGTTCACCCCAAGTATGGTTTGGGCAAAGTCGAGCGGATTGTCGATCGCACCCTAACCGAACGCACGGTCCCTTGCTTAGAGATCCATTTCTCCTACCACGACATGAAGCTCACCATCCCGGTGGATCAGGTCGATCGGTCGGGTCTCAGAAAACCCATTAGCAAAAAAGACACGAACGATGTCTTTAAGGTTCTCAAAGGCAGAGCGACCTTCGATGCGAAACGCCGGTCAGCCAAACGCGTTGCCGACTACCAAAAGCGTGTGCGTCAGGGGGATCCTCTGTCCCTTGCCGAAGTTGTTCGCGACTTGTCTCGGCTTGCCCTTAAGAAAACGCTTTCCTACGAAGAGCGGAAGATCCTGAGTGAAGCCCTTCGCATTCTCAGTCGCGAAGTCGCTCTGGCTAAAGGCAGAAACCCGGAAGAGGTACTGCTAGAGATCGAACGCATCGTCAATCGGTAGGCCATGAGGATTGGGCGACTGGTTGTGAATCCCCTTTCTAGGGCATGTGTTCTGGTAGCCTCACGGCCATCGCGCCCTCGATCACTGAACCTCTCGTTCTTGAATCTTGCGCTCCTCTGCCTCTTTCTGAGTTTTCTCCAGGCGTGCGCTGGTGCACCCCCACCGGGCGCAGAGACAACCCCATCCGAACTCACCTCCCTCGAGATCCTGGTTCAATCCGACAGTCGGGGTGAGGTCTATCCCTGCAAGTGTCCGGGCAACCCCGCGGGGGGACTGAGTCGTCGATCGGGCCTTCACAAACACCTGTTGGCCCAGTACAAAAACGCCCTTGTCCTAGAGGGGGGCGACTTTTCTTCGGAGCTTCCAAGCTCAGAAGAAGCCTTGTTGGTATCCCAGCTCATGGTCGAGGCGATGGAGTTGATGCCCTACCACGCGGTGGCCATCGGCTCGCGCGAACTTTTTCTCGGCGACTCCTATCTCGAACAACTTGCAAACTCTCTCCCCGTGGTGTCTGCCAATCTGATGGGTGAGAAGTCTCCCATTCCCGAACTCCTTTGGGTTCATGACCGCGTTTTGGTGACCTCCATTTTGGATCCTCTCATCTATTACGAGTGGGAAGGGGCTCTGACCGCCGAGCGGTCGCACATTCTGATCGAGGACCCCTCAGTAGCCCTAGGTCGACTTCAGGACAAAACCCTGCAGGCCCAGTTTACGGTCGTTCTCGCTCAAATGAGTTTGGATCGAATCTTGGAGCTTGCCCCGAGTCACCCGGAAGTCGACGTGTGGGTGCAGGCCCATGAGCCCGAAAAATCGGAAAATCCCGGGCGGGTTGGAGACCAAAACGCCCTCGTCTTAGAGCCGGGCCCCCGATCCCGTGAAATCATGGGTGTATTTCTAACTCAAGGAGCCGAAGACGATTGGGACGTCAGGACTAGGTTCTGGGATTTGAAGCGATCAATGCACCTGGATCAGCGTGTAGAATCTTTACTTGAGACGTTCAAGCAAGCCCATCCTGACATCGACCTCGAACCGTAAGTAAGGAATCCCGTGAAACCTGCGATCTGGAAACCCGAAGCCCTTGGGCAGGTCCCCTTGGGGAGCACTGGAATCCGTCCTGGGGAAGCGGGTTGGGAATCGTATCGTGGCGACGTCGTGATGGAAGGGCATCCCGATCTTGTGCTTCGCCCCAAAGAAGCCAAACAAGTCGAAGAGATTCTGGTCTACGCGGCGGCCCATAAAATTCCTGTGACCATGGCCGGCGGTCAGAGCAGTCTCACCGGGAGTAGCGTCGCCGAGAGTGGGATTCTCCTTGCCACCGAGGGCATGCAAAACGTCTACGACATTGGGAAAGATCCTGCTTCCGGAGAAACTTGGGCCACGGTCGATCCCGGTATTTTCCTGGGTGACTTCCAGCGCGCCATGGAACAAGAGGGCTGGATGTATCCTCCGGACCCCACGAGTCGTAACGAAGCACGTCTAGGGGCCACCATTGCCACCAACGCAACCGGTGAGGACACCCTGTACTACGGGCCCACCCGAAAGTGGGTGCGGGAACTTGAAGTCATCACCGGCACCGGTGAACGTCGTGTGTTCTCCCGAAACGGTGCCAGCCTACCCGCAGAGGAGAAGGCGACCGCGGGCTACTACCATTGGGGCGACCCCATCGATCTTTTTATTGGAAGCGAAGGAACTTTAGGAGCCATCACCAAGGTCCGTGTTTGTCTCACCCCAAAACCGGCATCGGTGTTTGCGGGGATGGCTTTCTTTCCCACGCTTGAGTTAGCCATGAAATTTGTCGTAGAAGCGCGACAGAACGCTGACCTCGATCCACGGGCCCTGGAAATTATGGATCGCGGAGCCCTCGATCTTGTAGGCAAGAATCCGGAGGGGATCCAATGGCCGGAGGCGGCGGCAGCCGCCATTTACTTCAAGCAGGACGCGGTGGACGCCGCGTCCGCGGGCAATTTCATGGAGGCTTGGTATGCGCAAGCCGAGTCTGTGCTGGCCACCAGCGAGCAATCGGAGCTACTCGATGCTCTTTTTGTGGTGGAAGACAAGCCTGGTTTGGATCGTTTGCGTAGTTTTCGCCACCGAGTCCCCGCCACCCTTCATGAAGTGGTTCGTGGTTACCGGGAACACGGAGGTGGCAAAATCGGTACCGATTGGTGGGTTCCCTACACTCAAATTGGAGAAGTTCTCACACACTGGTGCGAGGTCATCCAAAGTCAGAACCTTCAGTACGTGATTTTCGGTCACGTTGGGAACGGTCATCCTCATGTGAACTTTCTCGCCCGTACCGGGGAAGAGAAAGAAAAGGCGGGGAAGATCGTCAAAGCCATGTGTGCGGAAGCGGTGAAGCGAGGCGGGGGAGTGGCCGGGGAACATGGATTAGGAAAGCTGAAACGGGATCTTCTAGAGATTCAGTTTCCACAAGGATTAGAAACCATGCGGGAGATCAAGAACACATGGGATCCCCATTGGATCTTGGGGCGAGGCAATCTGCTTGCGACCCCAACAGATTAGGCAGAAGGAGTCGGTATGACGCGGTGGATTAGAAGGGTCGTTTTCGTAACGCTCCTGAGTTGTGTGGTTGGCACCCCGGCTTGGAGCCGGGTTGAAGACGCAGTCAAACTAGAAACCGAGGGTCAATGGTCTGAAGCGGCTCAGCTTTGGCAGAGGCTCGCTGAAGCAAAACCTCAGTCCGAGTTTCTTTGGCATCGGCTTCTAGAGTCCCTGAAGGTTTCCGGCAATTACGAGCGGCTTGAGGAACAAGCATCTAAAGTCATGAGTAAGTTTCCCTCCGGCCGTGAGGGTTTTCTCTACCGCGCCTGGGCTCTGGAAGAAATGGGCCGTGTGGAAGATGCAGCCGAGTTGTTGCGACCCAACATGAACCGCGATGTTGTGATCAAGGCCGAACTGGCGCGCCTCTTAACCCGTCTAGGTCGTAACCATGAAGCGGGTCCTCTTTATTCCGAGGTCATGGCCGCCTACGACCCGAATGTCCAGCAGCATCCTTGGGATCTGTTGGCATTCGGTGACGCCGCTAAAGCCCGCGGCGATTTTAAAGGAGCAGCTCGGGTGTACGAGTTGTCCTATACCGATAGTCTTGAGTTCATTCCTGGGCGCTTGGCCCTCTCTAAGCTGTTCCATGAGAAGTATCAGAGCGGTCTAAGCAATGAAGAACTGAAAGCTGCACGCAAGTTAGCTCCCAATCATCCCGATGTTGTCCTCGCCCTGGCTGAGCTTTCGGTTCGGAGCCGGCGATATACCCAGGCCGAGGAGGTTGCGAAGCAAGTCCTCAAGTTTCGCCCGGAAGACACGGGCTCGCGTCGGATTTTGGCTCAGCTCGATCTGATTGCCGGGGATACGGAAGCAGCGAACCGGAAAATCAAGGGTTTGCTCGCGCTAAACCCTCACGATCTCCAAACGCTTGAAATTAAAATGGCCTCGGGCTTCTTCTCGGGGGACAGCACCAAGTATCGGAATGCAATCAAAGAGATCGAAGCGATTGATCCACTGCACGTCGACGGGTTCGTTCGTTTGGGAGCAATGCTCGAGGCCCTGATCCGTAACCCCGACGCGGAGTGGATGTATCGCCAGGCTTTGATGAGAGATCCGGAGCTTGCGGAGGGGTACGCCGGGCTTGGGCACTTGGCCATGCGCGAAGGACGAGAAGTTGAGGCCCGTGGTCTTTTGGAAAAGGCCCACGAATTGGATAACTACAATATCCGAGCCTATAACCAACTTGAGCTTCTGGATGTCATGGATACCTACCGTGTCTACGACTTCGAGGACTTTAAGTTCAAGCTTTCCGAAAAGGACGATGGCGTTTTGGTCCCCATTATGGAAGACCGCATGCGCGACATCTACAACGAGTTGGTGGCCCTCCATGGTTGGAAGCCGAAGGTCCCTACCATGATCGAGATTTTTCCAGATCACGAGTGGTTTAGCGCGCGTGTGGTTGGCATCACCACCCTCGACGGCATTCCCGGGGTTTGCTTCGGCGACGTGGTGGCCATGGACTCCCCGCGGACCTTGTCCGGAAGATCGAACTGGGAACAGATCATGCGTCACGAGTTTGGTCATGTGTTGGCTTTGGGCATGACCAATCGTAAAGTTCCTTTTTGGTTTACCGAAGGGCTTAGCGTGCATCTGGAAACACATCCCCGGCCGGAAGCTTGGGACAGTATTCTCATGGGCGCCTACTGGGATGGAGAACTTGTTTCGGTCGATTCCCTAACCATCGCCTTCACAAGACCCAAGCACCGCTTCCAACGCCTACTTGCCTATCATGAGGCTGGGATCGTGATCGATGCGATCGTGGATCGCCACGGCTGGGATGTCATCCCCGAGCTTCTTCATGCCTTCGCAGATGGCAAGCAACTCGATGAAGCCGTGAAGGATGTGCTTGGAGAAAGCAAAGAGACCTTCGATCGCCTCGCCATGGATGCGGTGCGGGGGAGAGCGGAAAGCCTGAACCTATGGCCGCGTCCCGATCCGAATCGTCAGGCTGCCTTTCAGGTCCTGGTCGAGGAAAACCCCAAGGACTTAGAAATTCTCGGTCGGTTGGCCGTGACCGATATGCAACTGGGGCGCATGGACGATGCCACCCGAACCGCAAAGAGAATCCTGAAGGAAGACGAAAATAACGCGCGTGCGAAGGGCGTGCTTGGGCTTATCGCGGTTCAGGAGAATCACCTGGATCGAGCAAAGACTCTCATGGACGAGGCCATTGCGAACGATTCGAGGGATCTTCAGGTTTACCTAAGCCGTTCTTCGATCGCTCTGACTGACCGGGATACGACCATGGCACAAACTCTTTTGCAGAAGGCTTTAGAGGTCTACCCAAACAGCGCCGACGCTTACCGGGGCTTAGCGCTTATTGCGGAACAGAGGGGCGATTCTGCCGGCGCCGGCGCCTACTACGATGCATGGATGTCCATCGATGACACATCTCAAGAGGCCGCCTTACCCTATGCACGGATTGCTCTTGAACGCGGAGAGGCCGAAAAGGCTCACGAGGCCCTTCGCTTCCTTAGAAACGTAAGCCCCCTGGCAGCCGATGTCATCGCGCTGGAGGGTCAGGCTCTCTTGGCCCTCGATGAAGATTTGGAAGCTTTCAATCGCTTCTCGGAGGCAAGAAAGCAGGACTTACGAAGTGTCGAAGCCATGGTTGGGATGGCGCAGTACTACTTCAAGCAAGAAGACTTCGAAGAGGCCATTTATTTTGCCCGCCTAGCCTTGAAGTATGAGCCCGCGCATAAGGTAGCCAAGTCCCTGCTTAGTAGTGCCGAGGAAGAGATTTAGCGACCGGCCAGGGGAGGACTAGCGTCCCGGCCAGGGGAGGAACTGGCGCGACTTGTCGCTGAGAAGACTCAGCCGGCTGGCCACCTTGGCAAAGACGCTGTCTTTCGGGAAATTTCCGGAGCTGTCCTGCACTTGGCCGGAGGGTGTCCCCATGGTC
>JABDJR010000340.1 GCA_013003415.1 Candidatus Eiseniibacteriota bacterium
TCGTAGAACTTGGCTGTGACCTGAACATCCTTAACCGGCAGCGACATATGAACTTTCTGCATGATGACTCTCCTTAGGTTTGACTTTCACCTATAGAGACGTGGACCGGCGAAAAAGATGCAGGGAGGAATAGACTTTCTTAGAATCGCCAAGGCTTAGGGCTGTTCGGCGTACCAAGAACACCAGGCCCGGAGCGCGCTACCAATGCGTTCCCCTTTTTCCTCAAAGCTCGCGTAGGGGGCTCGGGAAAGCTCCAATTGAACCCAGGGAAGTTCAGCCGCATGGGTCCGCGTGATGTATCCGCCTTGGAAAGGGTCGTTCAACGACACCGTTTTACCTAGCGCCTCTTCCAAGCATCGGGCTAAGGCCAAGAACCAGGGCTTGGGTAAAGTGCCGTGAGCATCGCTCAGACAAGCGGCGGGTCGTTCTTTTCCTGGATCGGGTCCCACCGGCGGGCCGGCGGCGGCCATGGTGTGGCAATCGATGCCGAGTACCGGACCTTGTGTGGCCAAAGAGACGAGTTGCTGATGGTAGGGTCGATGATACTTCTCAATTAAAGTTTGTTTAAGCGCGTCGGAAAGGGGCTCCCGATAGACGGGAACATCCCAACAGGTATGCGTCTTGATCACCCCATCGCGACGAAAGTCGTCTTCGGCTCGGTTTTGATCCACGATCGCCCGGGCAACCTCGGTGGTCACGAAGAACTCAACCTCAGACTCCAAGGCGTAAATCTGACGCGCCCCAACATCCCCGTCTTCGGCCACCTCTTGCTCCGAAAGCACACACAAAGATTTCACTTCGGAAGGAACCGTAAGCCCGGCGTGTGGAACCGAAAGAAGAAGCGGGAGCTTTGAACCACCCCGCTTTAAGTCTCGGGTCACGACTTCGGTCCCTGAGCGGAACCGTCCCGTCGGGGATCGGCCACGCCGGTAAAACCACCACGCTCCATCATCACCAACTGGACGCAGCCCAAGTAGAAGGAGTGCGCGTCTCGGTGATCCACTTCAAAGCCTCGTTTTTCCAGCAGCTCAGGGATGTCATCGCGGAAACGGGACGACTCCAATGAAACCCGTCCCTTCACCGAACAATGTAGACGCGGTCCGTCCACGGCTTGAAAAGGCGACTGATGACGAAGACGGAGCATGGTCAGCATGATCGCAGACACGATTCTCTCGGAGCCCGGCGAGCCGATGGTAAGCCAGGGTTTTCGGTTCTTGAAAACAATGGTAGGCGCGACGCTCGCCCAGGGGTTGGCATTGGGGCGCAGATAGTAAGGGTGCGAGATGTCTTCATGTTCGTAGGCGGACATGTAGTTGTTGTAGAGAAAACCTAACTCGGGTGACGCCTCGCAGGATCCGAACACATTCTCGATGGACTGGGTTAGAGCCACCGCGTTCCCATGCCGGTCCATGACCGAAAGATGAGTGGTTTCCCCTCGGGTTTGAATGCGTTTTTGAAGTTGCTTCGCCACGCGGCCCGCGTAGTCGCGGCTCAGCATTTCCTTTTCTTCCACTTGAGCAAAGAAGTTCGGATCGTAGGGGCGATCGGCTCGGTCGAGCGCCGCCCGGCGCATGACTTCTGCTAGGAAGAGCGCGCCCTTGGGCGTATCCGGATCCCACAGTTTCTCCGGGCTCTTCTCCAGAATTTGGAGCATCTCCAAGAGCACCCGGCCTGCTCCCGGGGGCGGCATGGAAACGACTTTCATGTTCGCAAACCGTCCGCTCACCGGATCGCGCTCGATGGGCCAGGGGATTTGAGCGAGATCATCTTTTTGCAATAACCCGCCATGAGCCTTCATGTCTTGATGGATCTGCCGGGCGATTCTCCCCTGATAGAAATCTTCAATGCCTGCTTTGGCCAACCGCTTGAGGGTCTTCGCCAAAACGGGCTGCTTTAGATTCCCTCCCAACGGATAGGCGCGACCATTTTTCAGATAAAACGCGCCGCCGGATCGTTTTCGCAGGAACTTCGCTTCTCGTTTAGACAAAGAATGGAAAAGCTCGGATACGACAAACCCATCTTCTGCAATGGCGATGGCCGGAGCCAAGACCTCGGCCAGGGTTTTCGTCCCGTGTTTCTCCACCAAATAGGCGAGCGTCGCAGGCGTGCTTGGCACCGTGGTAGCCGTGTACCCCCTTCGTCGGTCGGACTTTTCCAAGCTGTCTGGGGTGGCCCGGTTGGGGGCGCGCGAGGAACCATCGAAGGCAATATTTATCTTGCTTTCAGCGAAGTGCGCCACCGCCATGGTCTGACCGCCCAAGCCCGAAGCCTGGGGTTCACATACACCAAGAGCGAAAGCCGTGGCCACGGCCGCGTCTATCGCGTTTCCCCCTTCTTCAAGAATCTTGTTTCCAGCCTCCGTGGCCAGATAGTGAGCAGAAGTCACCATCCCCAACTTCGAATAGCTCAAGCGCTGAGGCCGTTTTGCGTTAGGCTTTCCCAGGTCTGGGGGACCAGAATCGAAAGCAGACTTCATTGGTAAACCCTCATCACTTCAAAACATCTTTTCCCAGGAACTGCGCCAAAATGAGAGTGCGTTGCACGAGGCTAATCCGCTCGACGGCTTCGTTGGGGGTCCCGATATCTCGGGCCACGGGCCCCACACCGCAAAGTG
>JABDJR010000349.1 GCA_013003415.1 Candidatus Eiseniibacteriota bacterium
ACAATCTACAGACCACCGAGGAAGCCTTGTTTTTCGAAGCGGCACAAAAAGGCCTCGAAATTGAGGGCAACGCGGGGGTTTTGCGGGCCATTCCCAAGGCTTTGGGAAAACGACTTTGCCTATTACCCGCACAACTCAGTCAGTCTTGGCTCCCCGATCTTTTGCCCATGGTCAAAGAGCAGTTAGAACCCGCGGGTTTTGAGGTGCACTCCATCTCGGAAGACCCTTCCGCCGATGAAGTGGAAGAGGCCCGGCGCATGGCCTCCGATGCGGAAGTGATCGTCTTGGCTACGTTTTCACGGGGGGCTACCAAAGACTCTGTAAAATCCCTCATCGAAGCGGTCAGTGGCCGCGATGTCATGAAGGTGGGAATCGCTTTGGGGAACCCCATGGATGCCGAGTCCATGATGGCTATGAATTGCCGCATCAAGACTCACGGCTATAGCCTCCCCCAGGTTTGGGCCGTCTGTCAGGAGTTTTTGGGCTCCTAGCTCCAGGTTTTTGAGTTTCTAGGCGGCAGTAGAAAACTGGTTTGACACCGATCACCTCTGTTGTTAGATTATCCGGCCGCCCGAACAGTTGACTGTTTGGGATATACGACTTTGCGGGGTCGTAGCTCAGCTGGTTAGAGCGCCGGCCTGTCACGCCGGAGGTCGCGAGTTCGAATCTCGTCGGCCCCGCCATCAGAAATAGAAGCCCTTCAGTCGCATGGCTGGGGGCTTTTTTCTTTGTCGCCCACTCGGCGTAAGAGGTTTTTAGGACGCGTAGCCCTCAGGTCTTGCAAAACGCCGGGTCTCGTCGGGGAATCTTGCAATTTGCACGGTCCAAGAGATGAATCTTTGGCGGCGAGAAAATCCTGAAACGCCGCTCCAGGACTGGCTTTCAGCCTTCGAATTTCCGCTTTCACTCGCCCGTCCTGCCACTGCCGCTCAGAATCCTCCCAAGATGGACAATCTAAGACATGGCGCACGCTTGGGGCTCAAGTCAACTTTTCTGAGTGAACAAGGACTGACCACCCCAGCGTATCGCTGTTGCTATTTCTTACGCTTTCTGAATAACCATTTTCCCCCGTAACTTCAATAGGAATAAAGGTTTAGTTCTGTTCTTGGTAAAAAAGACCCACCTCTCGCATGTGATTGTCGAGAAATCTTACACAAACAGCCACGTAGAACGGTTCAAAATATCTTAACTGTATTGCAAATAAGGGTTTAAACGTTCTGGCACGAGACTGGCTATGCATTGCAGCCTGCAACATCTGCAAGTTACCCGCTCTGCCTCTCTCTGAATCGCCGTTTAGAACAAGGGAATCAACAACAATGAAACACAACCGCCTAATTGTCTCTCTAGCGGTCCTACTTGCCTCTTTCACCATAACCTCTAGTGCCCAGGCCGTTATCAACTTGAATGTGATGGGTCGCGCTATCGCCGAAGGAAGCACCGGTTTCGGATTCGGTGAATACGGTCTTTACCTGGGCGATGGTCAAACCCAGGGTCACAGTGTTTACAACTGGCGCTGGGACAACATGAACATGGCCATCAACGAGGCCAACGGAAACGCTCAGATCACCGGTAACATGACCCGCCTTTACAACGATGAGATTTGGGGCGTTACCATCGACATGTCCGGCCTTCAGTGGAAAGACATCCACGGAAACCGTTCCAATCGTAGCTCCATCAGCATGCAAGACATCCTGAACTTGAAGAACAACGCTGACGGTGGAACGAGCTACGGTTTTGAGTGGCAGAACATGAGCATGAGTCTCACCAAGCCGATCGGCTCCACCAGCGTGGTTCCGGCAGAAGGTTGGATCGGAAACGCCATGGCGAACTTGGGCCATGTGAACGTGGCTGAGTTGCATTACGACTCCGCTCGCGGTCTTACCTGGGAGTCCTGGTACCAGAACCCCAGCCACGGAAACCAGTGGTATCACTTCGGTGACACCAAAGGCGACGTTGACATGAACCCGATCCCCGAGCCTGCAACCATGATGCTCTTGGGTCTTGGGCTTGGCGCGGTTGGCCTCCGTAAGAAACTCCGCGGCTAAACCGTCTGCATTGCATGGAAAGGCGCCCTATTGGGGGCGCCTTTTTTTTGTGCTGGGATCCTATTCGGAATCGCACTAAGGTTGTGGTCTCTTTAACGAAAGGCAAGCTCATGCCCCATTTGGTAGAGAAGCCGACCACGATCGAGGCGGCGGGTAATCTTCCTAAGATCATTCAGGAATTCTTCGGACGCGTCACCTCGGACGAAGCCGGGGTTAGCATTGCCAAGATGAAGAGCCCTCAAGGTTGGGAAGAGCCGGGTCAAAGACCCGAGTTCACCGAATATACGGTGGTGCTTAAGGGAGCTCTTCATGTTCAGACCGAGACGGAAACCCTGGTGGTGAAGGCCGGCCAGGCAATCTGTACCCATCCTGGCGAATGGGTTCGCTACGCCACTCCTGATCCCGATGGGGCCGAATACATTGCGGTGTGTTTACCGGCCTTTTCTCCGGACACCGTTCACAGGGACGCCTAATGTCTAAGATTGAATACCGAGTTGCAGAAGTATCCGAGTTTGAAGCGGTGGCCAAGTTTGTGGCTCAAAAGAACAACGCCCCGGAGCATCACGTGGGATACACAGGGCTCCAAGAGGAGGTGGTTCTAAACGACCTCAAACAGCTGGAACCTTCGCCGGAGGGACATGTGTTTCTGGCTACGGTGGGGGCGCAGATTACGGGCGTCTTGGGCTTGGAGTACGACAAAGAGTTGGGGCGCGCCTGGCTCTGGGGACCGTGGGTTGACGACGAAGTGCATTGGGCCGAGGTAGCTTCTCGGTTGGTGGCTCACGCCTCAGAGAAATCTCCTCCCGAGATCCAGGACTATGAGCTGTGGTGTGACCTGAAGAACCAACGCCTTCAGGATTTCGCCCTGTCCACCGGATTTTCAAAGTACAAAATTGCCGACGTACTCAACTTTCCTCGGGCCGCGCTTTCTGGAATCGATCCCGCTCCGGGCGGGAGCCTCACCAAGGCCATGGAAGCCAGTTTTGTGGAGCTTCATGATACTCTCTTCCCCGGAACCTACTTCAATGGTCGCCAGCTCATCGAGCGTCAGAATGAGGAGAACAAACTCATTGTGCAAGGCGAGGGGGAGACCTGTTTCGGATATGCCTTTGTCCGAGTCGACAAAGAAGTCGATACGGCTGACATCGATTTCGTGGGCGTAGCAGACGACCACCGAGGCAAAGGACTGGGGAAACAGTTGCTGTGGAGTGGCATCGATTGGATTTTTGGATTCCCAGGAATCGATGAGGTTGCTCTCATTGTGGAAGACGGAAACGACCTTGCGCTCAATCTCTACGTGAAGAGTGGGTTTGTTCACGAGCGTCGTACAATTGCGTTTAGAAAAAAACTTGAGCCTGAGAGTTAAAGGAGTTAGCTATGAGTGAGCAAGAAGGATTTTCATTCTCCGACATTAAGATCGATCCCGAGGGTCTTTATAAAGAGGAAATGATCACCGACCGCAGAATGGGAC
>JABDJR010000356.1 GCA_013003415.1 Candidatus Eiseniibacteriota bacterium
CCCCTAGCTCAGACGCAGAAACGGCAAGCTCAGTAGGGCTGAGCTTGCCGTCGCTGTAGTAACTATGGCTGTGAAGATCAATGCTTTGGTTAGGCTTCCTCAGCTTTTTTGGTTGAGATATCATTGAGCCGCTCCGCTGCTTCGAGGAAGTCTTGGTTTAGCTCAAGTGCCTGGAAGTAGGAATCTTCAGCTTCATCGAACATTCCCATAGCTTCACGGGCCTTGCCAATAGCGAAGTGAATCCGTGACTTGTAATGATCCTCTTCAGCGCAGGCCAGAACCTCTTCCAATACGGTCAGGGCTTCCTCACCTCGAGCGCGTAGCAAGTAGCATTCGGCCAGCATTTCGAGTGCGCGAGGGCGAATCTCTTCGTTCTCGGCTGCCTGCTCAAACTCAAGCACGGCTTCATCCACCAGATCCATCTCACGGTAGGCAAAACCCATGTCGTAGTGGGCTTGTGCATCTTCCTGAGGAATGGTTCCCACCACAGCTGCCCGGAACTCATCCAAAATAGCTGCGAGCTCTTGTTTCGTTTGAGTCTGTTCCTCGACCGGTTCAGCACTGGTTTCGGCGGTAGCGACTTCCTCAACCGCAGGCGTTTCGACTTCGTCGTAGCTTGCGATATCGGAACCGCGCATGCTGTTCAGTCGATTGACGCGCGAGGCCGCTTTCGGGTTGTCCGGATCTACTTCAAGCACCCGCTCGAATTGAACCTTAGCCTCGTCATAACGCTCGCGGGCGATCAAGACATCGCCAAGCTCGCAACCGTAGCGTTTGATTTTCACTTCGTTACGATTCGCGTGAGCGATATCCATGAGGTGCTGAAGGGCTTCGAGATGGTTAGGATCGAGACGAACGACCTGCTCATAAAGATCTTCTGCAAGTTGATCGTGGCCCAGAGCCGCGTAGGCTTCAGCGGCCTTAACGAAGTAACGCTGGGCGACAAGATGGTCACCCTTCATGAGAGACTTCTCAGCCTTCCCTTTAAGCTCTTGGGCTTCAGAGGCATCACCCGTAGGTGCCGGCTTCGACTCGGCCGCCGGAGGAGCTTCTGGGGCAGGTGCACTGTAGCTGCTTCCTAGGTCAACCGTGTCGCCGGCATCAGACTCGTCGGACAGATCGATAATGCCGGGCTCTGACACAGCAGATGTTTCAACCGCCGGCTCTTCGTTCTGCGTCACAAAGTCGGAGGTGTGCTCCACCTCAAAGGGTTCATTCTGAGATTCGCTAGCTTCATCCAGATCCAGAACGGGAACGTCTTCATCATTGGTTTCTGCGGGAGCGTCAAGGTTGATCGCACTGGGATCGTCAAACTCAATGGTGCCAGGCTCGCCCGCACTCGGCTCGTCCAAGGTGATCGAACCGGGATCCATGTATCCTGGAGCTTCCGCTGCCGGGGCTGCGGTAGCGCCTACGTTCGGATCCAAGGAGGTTGCGAGTTCCATCAGGCTCTCATGTACTTTGGCCTGTCCTGCGTCCCGCGCGCGTTCCGCCTGGTACATCACCGAACTTGCCAAGGACGCGGCACGCTCAACTTCACGAGCAATTCCCACGATACGCGGAACCAACTCAAAAGACGGAAGAGGGAAGCTTAGGAGTCGAGCGCAAATTTCTTCCGCCGCATCGGGGAAGGTTTCATCATCTTTGGCTCGTTCTAAGTATTCAAGATAGTGCAACGCCGACTCGCTACTGAGTCCTTCAGCGGCGTACAGATCGCCCAGGCGACGCTGAATGTCGTATCGCTCAGGGGCAAGACGTTTGATGCGTTTGGCGAGTGCAATCGCGTTGCGATGCAACCCACCTTCCCCGTAGCTGCTTAGGGCTTCTTCGTAGCGATTGACGGCTTCTTCACGGCGGTTGTTGCGCAGCAAAAGGTCGCCCAAAACAACATAGTCGTAGGGATCCATCTCCCCCGATTCTACGATAAGGACATACTGTTCAATGGCCTCGTCGTAGGAACCTTGTTGAACGAGCTTTTGCGCTTTCCGCTTAATGCTGACGATGTTATCCAACTGATCGGCTCCCGGTCATGGGTTACGAATCTGTGGGTGGCCCACAGCTATAACTTCAGCGAGGTCCCCCTAGGGCAAGGCTCGCACATCACCGTTATCGTCCTGGGATCTTCAAACGTTACTTGGAAATGGACTGACCGTGGCATTTTGCAAAGATTGTTTGCAAAATCTGGGGCAAAGTTCCCTAAAAATGCGATGGGATTTCGGGTAACTGTTGATCTGCTAGCCGTTTAGCTTTGCGCTGAGATTGGCTCGCCGCCGACGAACACTTCCCTAACGTGGGACACCCCGTAGTGGTAGGGAATCTGTTGGTGGTTGTCGAGGTCCAGAACCTGGAAGTCCGCATCGAAGCCGGGGTGAAGACGCCCTTTGGACCCCTCTCGTCCGATGGCGGCGGCGCCGTTTACGGTGGCGGCCACGAGAGCCTCGGCGGGGGTTAGGCGAAGCTGGACACAGGCCAGGGACACCATGAGGGGCATACTCTGACTCATGGAAGAACCCGGGTTGAAGTCGCTGGCAACCGCAATGGGAAGCCCTTGGTTAACGAAAGAGCGTGCGGGGGCTTTGTGGTCGAGATTCAGGAAGAAGGAAGTGCCAGGAAGCAACACCCCCACCACACCGGCGGCGGCAAGTTGTTTGGCTCGCTCCGGCGGCGTTCCGTGGAGGTGGTCTGCACTTACCGCTTGCAGCTTCACCGCCAACTTTGACCCGCCTGTGTCGCCGAACTCGTCCGCATGAAGTTTGAGTTTCAACCCGACCTCTCGTGCCTTCACTAAAATGCGTTCGCTCTCTTCGGGAGTGAAGACACCTTCTTCACAGAACACGTCGCAAAACTCAGCCTTCCGCCCCGCGGCGACTTTCTCGAGTGTGTCTAGGATGTCTTCAATAAACGCTTCTCGCTGGACATCTTTCGGAATTTCATGGGCTCCTAGGTAGGTCGCCACCACTTCTTGTGGTGTTTCCTCTTTGAGCTTCTGAATCAGATCAAGGGCGCGAAGCTCTTGCTCCTCATTAAGCCCATAACCACTCTTGATCTCGATGGTCGTGGTACCCAGGGCCAAAGCTTGTTTAAGGTAGCGTCGAGAGCGGCGAAGAATGGAGGCGTCGTCGCTCTCTCTAAAGTGACGAACGCTTGAGTGGATGCCACCGCCGGCCGCCGCAATCTCCTGATAGGACTTACCCTCAATTCGCATAGCAAACTCGTTTTCACGGGTGGTCGCGAACAAGAGATGCGTATGAGCGTCGACCCAACCTGGCAACACCACCCCACCCTCTGCAGAGTAGGTTTCATGAGCCTGGTAGGCTCCGAGGATTGCAGCTTCTGGTCCGGCGGCCACGATTTGGCCGCGGCGAACGGCAAGCGCAGCTCTGGGTATGGCGTCAACGTTGCCCTGAGCAGATCCCCCAAGCGGTCCGGTTCCTTCTCCCATGCGGCAGAGCTCGCCAATGTTGGTAACTAAAAGATCGACCTCGATCACGAGGGCTTCTTTCTCATTGGCATGTCGACTCCCATACTGTCCGCGACGTCTTCGGCAATTTCGTAACCCGCGTCTGCGTGACGCACGACGCCCATGGCGGGATCGTTGGTTAGCACGCGCTCAAGCCGCTTAGCCGCGTCTTCGGTGCCGTCGGCGACCACCACCAAACCTGCGTGAAGGGACAAGCCCATACCCACGCCGCCACCGTGATGGAAGGAAACCCAGGTGGCTCCTGATGCGGTGCTTACCAAAGCGTTCAAGATGGGCCAGTCGGCGACCGCATCGGTGCCGTCTTTCATGGCTTCGGTTTCTCTATAGGGACTCGCAACCGAGCCGCAATCGAGATGGTCCCGTCCGATCACGATCGGTGCGCGCACTTTCCCGTTTTTGACGAGGTCATTGAAGATGAGGCCAGCCTTGTGACGTTCCCCATAACCTAGCCAACAAATGCGCGAGGGCAGTCCCTGAAATTGAACATGTTCTTGGGCTTTGGGAATCCAACGCTTCAAGACTTCATCTTCCGGGAACGCTTCGAGAAGAGCTTTGTCGGTCTCTTCGATGTCGCGAGGATCGCCCGACAAGGCCACCCATCGGAATGGCCCTTTGCCTCGACAGAACAGGGGCCGAATAAAGGCGGGAACAAACCCTGGAAAATCAAAGGCGTTGGCCAAGCCGCCAAGCTTCGCTTGGCCGCGAAGGTTGTTGCCGTAGTCGAAAACGGT